>JAUWYU010000056.1 GCA_030615655.1 Dehalococcoidia bacterium | reverse complement strand
GGCCAGCAATTGGCCACAAACCTTTCCGGGTATTTCTTCACCTGCTCTACATTTGTCTTGTTGGTCATGCCAAAAGCCGGCTCGATGACACACATATCCACTCCATAGCAATCCATATCGTAGATAAGGCGCGGCGAGTTGTCATAGGCTTCCATCTGTCCCATGGCCTTACCAAGGTCGCCGTAGTCCTTGGAGCCCTTGAGGGCTTTGCCGGCCGCGTGGCGTTGAGAGTGGACATGAGTATCAACGATAAATCTTCCCAGCTTCATTTCATTCCTCCAATCTGATTATTTCTCCACCTTTATTTCCGAGCGGACTTCGAGTATTCCTGTGGAAGAGAAAACTGTACATGATTTTACCCCTTTAGCTACTGATTAATCAACCTCCTTTCCTTACAGAGCGCCGGCTGCGCTGCGTTATGAGGAGCCTAAAGGATGTGATATAATTAACCGATTTACAGAGAGAATAAGTAAATAGATATTTTTAAAACGTTACGGAGGATACGGCAATGGATAGAGTAAGAGGTAAAGTGGCAATCGTGACGGGCGGTGCATTGGGAATAGGAAGGGCGGCAGGTTTACTCCTGGCAAAGGAAGGCGCCAGAGTCGCGATAGCTGATATTAATGACGATGAGGGCAAGAAGGCTGTAGACGAGATTAAGAAGGACGGCGGCGAGGCTAGCTACTGGCAGATGGATGTAACCAACGAGAAAGAAGTTGAGAAGGTTTTCGGGGAGATTTACAGGAAGTACGGACAAATTAATATCCTGGTCAATAATGCCGGAATCCCCGGTACCGGCAAACCCAGCGACGAGATGACGGAAGAGGAGTTTGAAAGAGTGCTGAATATTGACCTCAAGGGAGTTTTCCGATGCACGAAACATGCTGTCCCGTACATGAAGAAGGCAGGCGGCGGCAGTATTATCAATATGTCATCCATGCTCGGCATTATTGGCGGTGGGGACCCGGTTTACCACGCAGCTAAAGGGGGTGTCCGCCTGCTGTCCAAAGGGGATGCCAGCGTTTATGCAAAGGCCAATATCAGGGTGAATTCGGTCCACCCTGGTTATATTTTAACTCCGGGCTTTACCGGGATGATAGAAAAAAGGGACCCGGAAATGCTGGAGGGATTTTTAAAGAGCTGTGCCGAAAGAACTCCGCTCGGTCGCATGGGAAAGCCGGAGGATATAGCTAACGGCATTCTTTTCCTGGCATCCGATGAGTCCAGCTATATGACCGGTACCGAGCTGATAATGGACGGAGGCATTACGTCTCAGTAAGAGGCTCCCGGAACATACGAAGAGAGCATTTCCGCTCCGCTTTGAACCGAAAACTTATGCCAATGAGCCAGAAGAAAGGGGGTATGCATCCTATGGAATCACTTAATGTGCTTGTTATAACTCCTGTATTCGACAAATCAACACCATGGGCAGACGAGGAATGCTTGCGGCAGATTACTCTCGCCGGCCCCGGGATAAACGTTAAAGATGCCTCGGTACTGGCAGATGCGGAGCTACGTGGGGACTCGACTGCCAGAGAGAAATTGGACGCCCTGTTAGCCGAAGCCGATGTGATTTACGGACTTTTCCTTCCTCAGAACCTCCTGACGCGCGCTCCCAAACTGAAATGGGTTCAGATGATGTCGGCCGGCGCCGACCGCATGGCCAGAAGTGATGTCTGGCAGAGCCCGGCGATAATAACCGGTGTGAGTGGTATCCATGCCACCCCAATCGGGGAATTCGTACTCCAATTTATGCTCATGTTTGCTAAAAAGGCACCATTATGCTTTCAGATGAAGCAAAGACACGAGTGGAGAAGGTTTATGCCAGCCGTGTTACGCTCCAAGACGGTGGGCATAGTGGGGCTGGGTAGTATCGGGCGAGAGGTGGCACGACTATCCAAAGCATTCGGCATGAGAGTCATCGCCACCCGAAGGTCGGCAAAAAAGGTCACGCGGGCCAGATACGTGGACAGGCTGGTACCCCCGGAGCAGCTAAAGCAATTGCTGGCGGAAAGCGATTATGTAGCAATCACCTTACCGCTCACTCCTGAAACGAGGGGAATAATCGGGGAGGAAGAACTCAAAGCCATGAAATCTACCGCCTATATCATTAATATCGGGAGGGGCAACATCATTGATGAAAAGGCACTAATCCGTGCGCTCGAGGAGAACTGGATTGCCGGGGCAGGTCTGGATGTCGTGGCCACCGAACCCCTCCCTGCTGACAGCCGTTTGTGGGAGCTCGATAATGTAATCTTGAGTCCGCACGTCTCCGGCGGCATGGAAGACTACGTCTCACGCGCCACCGAGAGATTCTGCGAAAACCTGAAACGCTATGTGAACGGGAAGAAACTGCTGAACGTGATTGACAGAAAGAAGGGCTACTAGAGATTCAGCCCGGGGCAGGAAGCGCGATTGCCTGCTTACGAGAAAGGAGGGATCAAAAATGACGATGACAGTGGCAGAACTGGAAGCCGAGGTTATGCGCCTGAAAGAACGGGTTGCGGAGAACGCTCGTACTAAAGACTACATAGAGATATGGAAGCTGCAGTCCCTCTATGCGCATTTATACCATATTGGGAGGAGAGCAGAGATACCGTCCCTTTTCGCCCAGAAAACGCCGGGCGTATCCCTGGAAATAGAAGATAGCGGCGTTTATGAAGGTATTGAGGGCGTTAAGAGGCTCTGGAGTACGATATTCAGTGAGAAAGCTCACATGACGCCGGGATTTCTCGCCATACATATGACCGTGAACCCCATCATCGAGATTAACAAGGAAGGGACCAGAGCCAAGGGTATATGGCATTCCCACGGGTTCGCATCCATGGGAAGGGGTGGTCACTTCACCCAGTTCCTGTGCCTGGGGAAATACGACATGGAGTACGTGAAAGAGGACGGACAGTGGAAAATCCTGAAGTTCGTCTACCGCCTTACCTTCAACTGTCCTTACGAAAAAGGCTGGGTGGAAGAGCCTCAGGCCGCCAGCATCGCCGCTTCGCCGGACAACAGCCCCGATAAACCCACGACCTACCACATGCCGTACAGTAAGGACCGGATAAACGTAATGCAGCCTCCGCCACCGGAGCCTTACCAAGATTAGACCTTGCATTAACGAAGTGACAGGCAGGCGCAAACAGCGGAGAAGCTAGAGTTTAATACCGAGCTTTTTCGTCGGTTTTAACATCGCCATCAATATGAGAGCGACGATACTGAAGGCAACACATACCAAGAAAGCCCACTGATAGCTTTCAGTTACGTCAAATATGTAGCCGGTCACTATCGGACCGACGGCACCACCAGCCGTAAATCCAAGACCAATAACCCCGTAAATTAAACCGTGAGATCTCAGTCCAAAAAGCCTGGCCACCAGAGGAGACTCTGAAGTGCCCATACTCCCAAGACCCAGACCAAAGAGAATAGCAAACAGGTACAGCATCCATAACTCTCTGGCGGGCACCAGCCACAACAAAGCGGCAGTCGCCAGAATAATGCCAATAATAAAAGCCTTCCTGTTACCAATTCGGTCACCAATAATGCCACCCAGCACAAAATTGCCAAGAATACCTACCCCACCGTTTACAGCCAGAATATCGGCGGCACTGATGTCTGAGATTTCTAACTCAATGGCATGCGGCACAAGATGTACCACGAGAGCGAACGCACAAAATCCAAAGCAGAATAATACGATGGAGACCAGCCAGAATTGCATAGTGTGAGCTGCCTCTTTGAGGGAAAAATCCTTGGAGTCGGATTCTAATCGCTCTTGTTTTCCTTCTTTTCCGTTATCGGGCAATGGCTCCATCTTGCCCGGGTCACGTTTTAAGAACTGAGCAGCTAAAATAACAGTTAGCATAACTACGCCACCCAGAATGATATAGGAAAGACGCCAATCATAAGCAGCAATAAGCCGACTAATCACCGGCGGTGCAATCATCTGGCCTATGGTCAAGCCAGATATAACAATGCCCGTCATCAGGCTTCTTCTGCCGACGAACCACCTGGCTACAGTCGACAATAGCGGGACCCACAGGCCACTCATGCCAATACCTATTATCACCCCATAGAACAGATATAGCTGCCAGAGAGTGCTGACCTGTGACATCAGTAGATACCCCAGACCTAAAAAGAAGCCGCAGAACGTCACTACGACCCGAGGCCCGAATCTATCGGTGAGTGCCCCCATGGCAATACCCAGCACACCATGTAGAATCGAGGAAAGTGAGAAGGCACCCGAGGTCATGGCTCTGGTCCAGTGAAATTCGTCCAGCAGCGGATTGAAGAAGACGCCAAAGACAACGTATAAACCCCACGACATCATCATAATTAAGAAGGCGGCGGCAACCACGACGTGGCCATAGAAAAACCGAGGTGCTGTCTTGCGGGGCTGGTAGACTTCTTTACCGGTCACGATAAACTGGTTCCTAACTAGCTTTTTCTGTCAGAACAGCCCCATTATAACATAAAAAGTAAGGGGTGTCGGGCAGTTAAGACGGAGGTCTGTTATGCGGCGAGTGCGTGTGAAAATCTCACGGTTAATTCATCGACGGATACAGACGAATAAGCGAGCAGGAGTTAAGGCGTGGTTTGTGTTGCCGTACCATCGGCGGCAAAGGTATAGGTACATCCTGATTTAACAGAACTTCCATCCAGGCCAATCAGATAATCGGCTAATACCAGTGGTGGGGTATCACTGGTCTTAACCTCACTCATATCAGCCGTAGGACCCGCTGGCTCCAGAGTCCCGGTAGTGCTGTCGGCTAACATTTCGGTCACAGCTGTCTGGATATTATGGAATTCAGTTGCGCAGGCTTCAGCCTTACCTTTATCGAGCAACTGGCCAATATTGGGGAGAGCTACGGCAGCGAGAATGCCCAGTATTGCCACAATCATAAAAATTTCAAGAAAGAAGCCTGCTCCTTCTCTTTCCTGCATGTTTCCACCATTCCACTAATCCGTGCATTCAGGACGTACGACACACGCTCTATAGTACTAATATAGTACTAATGTAATAGTAATTAGTCATATAATCATCCATACAAACAACTATTTCGATTAGGGGCTATCCCCCAAATCTGTAAATAATGGGAGTAGACCCTCAAATGAAATAGAGGTTTTTCTACTTTTCAAGCATATATAAGTGTATTACATTTAAGAAGTAATAATGAGCAAGAAGGTTCTATTTTTAAACAATACTTATTCGCACCCGACCATTTCTGAGCTTCTCTTCAGAGAGGGCTACCGGGTGGATGTGGTGCGTGATTTTGACGCGGGCTTACAACAGCTGGATGTCCGAGACTACGATGTTATAATCGTACAGGAAAGCCCCGAGGCGGAAATCTGGCAGCTTTGTGAAAAAATACGGCACCTGTCCGCCATACCCCTTATTGTCATAAGTACCCATGCCAGTACCGAAACCTGCGTAAAGGCAATTAATGCCGGTGCCGATTTCTTCATGAGAAAGCCTTTCGGCTCACTGGAGTTAATAGCCAGAGTACAGTCCTTACTTCAACGTACCCCCGCACTCAGTCAGTCTGTCCCTATCGGTTTGTAGCCCGGTTGCGGCGGTATGCCGCATCATAAAACAAGGCAGAGACGATGTATAAAAAAGTAGTTGTTCCACTGGATGGTTCTCCATTAGCTGAGGTAGCCCTGCCTTACGCCGAAGAGATGGCCGGAAAGATGGGTATAAAAATTATCCTGTTATCGGTTCTCCAGTCCGAAGATGCCGAGGAGCAATTGAACCACCACAAGTACACTACGAAAATAGTGGATGTGACCAAGCGCCATGTTGAGAAGTACCTTGAGGTACCGAGGGACAAAGTTATCGACGTAGGAACGGTAACCCGGGTTGGTAATCCCGCCGAGGGAATCCTGGATTATGTCAACAAGGGATATCTGAGCTTAGTTATCATGGCCACCCACGGTCGGTCCGGCCTCGGCCGCTGGGCAGTAGGCAGCGTTGCCGACAAGGTCGTCAGGGCTACCAACAGGCAGCCCCTGATGCTCATCAGAGCGAAGGGCTCCCATCCGGATGTGCGTGCCAAGCGCATACTCAAGAAGGCTCTGGTGCCGCTGGATGGTTCAACAGAGAGTGAAGCCGTAATTCCCTATATTAGCGAGATTGCCTGCAATCTCCAGATGGAGCTCACTTTACTCAGGGTTATCCCGAAGAATGAACACGCCAATGGGGATGCCGAAGCCTACCTTCAGACCTGGTGCCACCGGCTTGAAGAAAAAGATATCTCCACGGGATACCACGTGAGGGCTGGCGCCGCCGCCGACGAGATTATTGATCTCGCCGATGAACTTGCCAGTGATGTGGTAGCTATGTCAACACATGGGCAGACGGCTGTCAGTCTCTGGCCTCTGGGGAGCGTAGCCCAGAAGGTCCTGCTTGGAGGCAACACACCACTCCTGCTGATAAAAGCCTGATGCCCCCGGATTTTACGGTTACGGAAGACCGTATTGTCATTCCCTCTCTTAACCAACGGGGCTTGTTTAATTGTCCTGACTCTGCTATTTTGGAAATACCCGGTTTGTTAGGCCATCCAGCGGCATCACAGCGGTTTTAAATGCGCCTGGAGGCATAACCGACCTTTCCGAACAGTTTCCGAAAATTTTAAGAAGCGACTGGTTCGGTCACTGCCGAAATGGTGATTATCAAAAAACTGGTAGTAGGGTCACTCTCAGCCAACTGCTGGATTGTCGGCTCGGAGGCTGCGAGAGAAGGTCTGGTAATTGACCCCGGAGGCAATACCGAAGATATTTTCAAAGCCATTACGGATTCCGGGCTCGATATCAGGATTATAGTAATGACTCATGGGCACTCCGACCACATTGCCGCCTTATACGATATACAGGACAGAACCGGGGCTGAAGTAGCCATTCATGCCGCTGATGCCGATTTTCTCCATAGCCGGGGGGCTTTCAGTTCTCAGTTCGGTATTTCCTATAAAACCCCGCCTCCGCCGGACAGGCTGCTACATGAAGGAGATAGTATCGACATCGGCGGCCTGCGTTTCTCGGTACTGCATACACCGGGCCATACCCCCGGTAGCATCTGTCTGCTCACCGAAGGTAAAGTATTCACCGGAGATACACTTTTTCGCCGCGGCATCGGCACTACACTGATGCCAGGCAGCAGCCGCCGCCAACTGATAGAAAGTATACATACCAGATTAATGGTGCTGCCGGACAATACTACCGTGTATCCCGGGCATGGCCGTGAGACCACCATTGGTGCCGAGCGCAGGGACAATCCCTACGCACACGGCTGGTAGTGATAAGCCCCGGTCTTTATTTAATTCCTCCCGGCATAATCCACCTATTGCCCCATTTACCACGCTCTACGCCTATCACCTGGGGATAGATACCCCCGCTATAAATCAAACCAACCTCAAGCCACCCACCCACAAATCAGATGAACCGTTTGTTAATCCTGCTTATTTCTATATAAAAGTGTGACATTTTTGTGAAGGTTCGCCCGCACTTTGTGATTCAGGTGTGAGCAAATTGAACTAAATTAATGCCAGAACATTCGTTAATAAGGTTAATCACGTGAATAACGTAAGACACCGCAGCAAATCAGATTCAATAAACCCGAGCAGCTCATAGCGCCGCGCCATTGTACCGAAGGAGGCAGAGTTTGGAAGCAAACCTAAAAATAATATACCCGGAATATCTTACTACCGGTACCGTCGCCAGGCACTGTGGGGTAAGCAAGGTAACGGTTTTACGATGGATTGAAAAAGGAAACCTGAAAGCCTTCAGGCTACCTGGCGGCCAAAACCGGATACATAGAGACGATTTTCACGCTTTTGCGATAAAGCATAGCATACCAATCCCCAAAAAATCCTAGGGGCAAGGTTTGCGGAGTAGTTAGTGGAGATGATAAGTGGCAACGACAAGCAACCAAACCCAAAAATCAGTTAAAAGTTGCGTAAAATTGCCACTTTTCTTTATTTAAATAAAGCCATATCGGGAGGTACGAGCCATGTCCAAGTCAGGAAAAGCATCTCTGTCATCATTTAAGCAAGTCTTTCGCTTCTTGATTGCAGCTATCTTCCTCATCGGAATAATACCAGCTCCGGTACTGGCAGTAGAGGACACCATACCACCAGCCGATATCACCGACCTCGCCGCCGGTAACCCGACCCTTAACTCCATCACCCTCACCTGGACGGCTCCCGGCGATGATAGCGATAACGGCACCGCCTCCCTGTACAATATCCGCTACGCCGCCTCTATTATCAGTGATAATACCTCCTGGAATAACGCTACAATCGTACAGAACCCGCCGACACCCAACGCCGCCGGCTCCAGCGAGACCTTTGCCGTCTCCGGCCTCAGCGATAATACCACCTACTTCTTCGCCATCAAAACCCAGGACGATGCTTCCCTGTGGTCAGACCTGTCCAACTCACCTTCGGCTAATACCACTTCACAACAGCAGGATACCATACCACCAGCCAATATCACCGACCTCGCCGCCGGTAACCCGACCCTTAACTCCATCACCCTCACCTGGACGGCTCCCGGCGATGATAGCGATAACGGCACCGCCTC
>JAUWYU010000108.1 GCA_030615655.1 Dehalococcoidia bacterium | reverse complement strand
ACTGGAAAAAATCATCAGTAGTATAAGAGAATGGCAGCGTAAAAATGAAACCGAGATGAGACAACGTAGTAAACAATATCGTGAGAGGTCTCAAGAGGATATTGCCAAAGAAAATGAGGCAGCTATAGACGTGCTTTTTGGGAAATAGACGCAACATCAATAAGCATGCACTTAAACCGGGCTACATTTCGAACATCGGCTCGATTTTACCGACTTTCGCCGGTTCCTGCTCGCCGGTTGTCGGGTCGATTGGTGAGTGAATATTATAGATATAGCCCGTGTCTCCGTAGCGGCCGTTGCTGTTATGTTTCACATGGTCGGGGCTTACGGCAACGTGAACGACCTCGCCGGCAAAAACATGGTGAAAACTCCCTTTATGCAGGGGTCTGTGCCACCCCAGTTTACACTCCAGATTCAAAAAGCATTCTTTGATTCTCGGGGCATTGACTATTATTGAAGGTTCGATGGTAAGCCCGGAAGCTGTAATCTCGTCAGTATCGTCTGAGTTATTCTTAATAGTATCCATGCATTTGCGGAATTCATCGGAACTCGGAAAATTAACGACGAATTCCTTTTCACGCAATATGTTTTTATAGGTATGTGCCCTTTTTATTACTGAGAAAATGACATAGTAACCTGCACCGTCACCGGAATATAACGTCCATGCCTGGGGGCATGCGTTCGGGATATTTCCTTCTTTATAGGTCGTCACCACGCTTATGGCCTGGGGTATGGCCGTAACAAACTCGACCCAGGAACAGATTTCAAACTGCCCCGGCCCTGGCCCAGGCCACGTATCTTTAAAATTCTCCGGTAAATGGCTGATTTCCAGTTTTATGGTGTTCCTCCGAGCTCAAATACGGCGTATTCGTATTATTGTTCCGATTCGTGAGCACCGAAGATAAAGTCGACATCGTCCTGAACGGCGGCGAGCTTCTCTTTCGGGAAAAGCTTCTCGTTGACGTCAATCATCAGCTTGGTCTCGCCCCGGGGGTTGCCGACGACGTGCACCCGCAGGCACTCCTTGCCCACCTCGCCCCGGGCGTTGAAGGTCAGCGTGCCGCGGGAGACGAAGGTCGCCGACTCGTCAGGGAGGGTATAGGTCTCCAGCTTATTCTCGCCCAGGCTGACACCCTGCTTCAGTGTGAAGTCCCTTATCTCGGCGTAGAGCAGCTCGGGGTTTACTTCCATATAGGTTTTTCTGATTTGCATCATGGACTTATCTTACTCCTGTGTCTGGTATAATAATAAGGCTTCAGGGAGCTTTGTTCAAGTAAGGAAACGAAAAGGGGACGGTTCTCATAATATCCCTGGGTTATTACATGTCTCGGTTCAGGTTGGCCAGGAACTCAACGTTGTCCTTGGATTTACGCATACGTTCCAGAATCTTCTCAGTAGCCTCGGCGAAGTTATTGGGGTCGGAGGCAATCATCGTCACCATGCGCCGCAGCAACCATACCTGTTTCAGGGTTTCTTCGTCCAGCAATAGCTCTTCCCGTCTGGTGCCACTGCGTTGAATATCCATAGCCGGGAAGATACGCCTCTCCGAGAGTCTCCGGTCAAGGTGAAGCTCCATATTGCCGGTTCCCTTAAACTCCTCATAGATAAGGTCGTCCATGCGACTGCCGGTATCAATGAGGCAGGTGGCAATAATAGTCAGGCTGCCGCCCTCGGCAGTATTGCGGGCGGCACCGAAGAAACGCTTAGCCGGGTGCAGGGCGGCGGGGTCGATGCCGCCTGAAAGGGTGCGACCGCTGGAGGGCATGGCCAGGTTGTAGGAACGGGTCAGGCGGGTAATGCCATCGAGCAGAATGATCACATCCTTGCCGCTTTCTACCAGGCGCTTGGCTCTTTCCAGCGCCAGTTCAGCGACACGGGTCTGGTTATCCACCATCTCATCAAAGGTGGCGCCTATCACCTCTCCCTTAACCGAACGCTTCATATCGGTAACCTCTTCCGGGCGCTCACCAATAAGACACACCATTATGTGAATATCATCATAGTTAGCGGCGGAATTGGCTATGGATTTGAGCAGCAGTGTCTTGCCAGCCTTGGGTGGCGAAACGATTAAGCCCCTTTGACCGCGCCCGATGGGGGCGATGAGGTTGAGCAGACGGGCGGAGAGGTCATCCGGTGATTGCTCCAGGTTGATTAATCTGTCGGGAAAGGTGGGCGTGAGCGAGCCAAAAGGCTGGCGGCTCTTGGTAAGCTCCGGGTCAAGGTTGTTGATGGCTACTACCTGGAGCAGGCTATAGTATTTCTCGTTACTTTTGGGCAGCCTGCCCTGTCCGGTAACCATATCACCATTACGCAGACCAAAGCGGCGAATCTGGGAGGGCGATATATATACATCTGTCTGGCTGGGAAGCAGGGTATCCTGCCTGAGGAAGCCGTAGCCATCATTCATAATATCCAGAATGCCGCTACAGAAGATATTACCCTGCTGCTCGGTATGTGTCTCGAGCAGCTGCATGATGATGTCCTGCTTCTTTTGACCGGCCGGGATGGAAATGCCCATTTCCTTGGCCAGTTCCATCAGTTCTTCCTTGGTTTTGTTTTCGAGATCAACGATGTTCATGATTTTACCTCACTCTAATCCTGTCTCCCTACTAAAAAGGGGTATCAGTGCTTTTCTTGATTTCCATTATTTCGAAACGCTTTTCCAGTCAGCCAGAAAGCGTTTGATGCCAATATCGGTAAGCGGGTGCTGTATCATCTGCATCAGCACGTTATAGGGAACGGTGGCGATATGAGCCCCCGCCTTGGCGGCAGCGATGCAGTGCAGCGGATGACGAAGGCTGGCGGCAATCACCTGGGTGGACAGGTGCGGATAATTTTTATATACGTCAATGATGTCCTTTACCAGCTGCATACCATCGTGGCCGATGTCATCCAGTCGGCCGACGAAGGGGCTGACATAGGTGGCGCCGGCCAGAGCACTGAGTAGTGCCTGATTAACCGAGAAACAAAGGGTCATATTTACTTTTATATTCTCTTTGCTCAGGACGGTCATCGCCTGAAGACCGTCAGCCGTGATTGGTATCTTAATGTTCACATTAGGTGCCCAGGACGCTTTGAGACGAGCTTCTTCTATCATGGACTCGGCGTCTTCCGCCAGCACTTCTACGGAAACCGGACCACCGATTATAGAACAAATGGTTTTGGTCACAGTTTCGTAGTCAGATGTTGCCTCCTTGGATAGAAGGGACGGATTGGTGGTAACCCCGCTGATAATACCCAGTCGGGCAGCTTGCCTGATTTGGTCGATATTGGCTGTATCCAGAAAGATATGCATTCGGTTCTCCTCCTCGGGTCAGGTTGAAAGAGGTAACGGGGGTTGAGCTCCTTCGCGCAGTATATCTTTAGAAACACGGATAAAATCGCGGAACAGGGGATGAGGGCGACCGGGGCGAGAGCCAAATTCAGGATGGAACTGACAGCTTAACATCCAGGGGTGGTCGGTTAGCTCACAGACCTCAACCAGTCGGTCGTCAGGAGACATTCCGCTGTAGGCCATACCTGCCTTGTGAAGGGGCTCCCGGAACTCATTGTTAAATTCAAAGCGGTGCCGGTGGCGCTCCTGCACCAGAGATTGACCGTAGGCAATTGCGGCCAGGCTGTCCGGAACGAGTTTACAGGGGTAATTGCCCAGGCGCATGGTAGCGCCCTTTTCTTCTATGTTCTTTTGTTCGGGAAGAAGGTCAATGACGGGGTAGCGAGTGGAGGGGTCAAACTCGGTGGAGTTCGGCTCGTCCGAATCAAAGACATGACGGGCTAACTCAATCACCATAACATGCAGACCCAGGCATAATCCCAGGTACGGGATTTCATTTTCCCGGGCATATTTAGCTACTTTTATCTTCCCCTCGATGCCTCTCTCGCCGAAACCACCGGGGACGACAATACCCTGGGCGCTGCGCAGCAGGGAATCAGTGCCATCTTTGTCCAAGTCCTCTGAATGAATCCATAATAGATTCAACTCTCTATCGTGATGGAGTGCGGCGTGGTACAGCGCCTCGCGAACCGAGAAATAGGCGTCGTTTAATTCTACATATTTGCCGACGAGGGCGATGGTAACCGGCTCATGCGGTGTCTTGATGCGTTCCACCAGTCCCTGCCACTGTCTCATGTCGGTGGAGTGTGCCTTGATACCGAGCCTTTCTACAATTAGCTGGCCCAGACCTGTCTCTTCAAGGATTAACGGTATCTCATATATGGTATCTACGGTCGGCAGAGGAATAACCGCCTGCTTCTCCACATCACAGAACAGGGATATTTTGTCCCGTATCCCTTCCGATATAGGCTGGTCACTGCGGCATATAATAATATCTGGCTGGATACCCATACGGCGCAGCTCGTTAACACTGTGCTGGGTGGGCTTGGTCTTCAGTTCCTGGGTGGAGTTGAGATAGGGGAGAAAGGTGACGTGAACATAGAGCACGTTGTTTCTGCCGACATCGTTCCTCATCTGCCGGATAGCCTCCAAGAACGGCTGCCCCTCGATATCGCCCACGGTGCCGCCTACCTCAATGAGAATAACATCGGCCCCGGATTTCTCGGCCAGGTTCTTGAAACGGTCCTTAATCTCGTTGACTAGGTGGGGTACAATCTGGATGGTGCCACCCAGAAAATCGCCTTTTCTTTCCTTGGCGATAATGGCGCTGTAGATTTGCCCCGATGTAACATTGGAATCGGCCGTAAACTCGGCGTCGATAAAGCGCTCATAGTTGCCCAGGTCGAGGTCCGTTTCCGCCCCGTCTTTGGTGACGAATACCTCGCCGTGCTGGTAGGGCGACATCGTGCCCGGGTCAACGTTCAGGTAGGGGTCCAGCTTCTGGACGGCTACGGGGACCTGGCGACTCTTCAGAATGGTGCCGATTGAGGCGACGGTGATGCCCTTGCCTACGGAACTGACCACGCCTCCGGTTATAAAGATATACTTTGGCATATACGAGAACCAATCTCTTAATAATCTGGAATATCTCCAGTTATTACTATTGGAAATTTACCTGGATATCGGTTCGGAATTCTGTCACAAGTGCCTCGAGTAATACTATTTGCACTATTTTCAATAGAAATAGGAAAAGACTATCAAACAAGTGGGGGTTTCTTTTTATTATAGGGAGGCGTTTCTGCTTTGTCAAGTGGTTTGTGCGCGGTGCCGCCTGAGGAAGTCCAGCATCGTCTTAGAAACCTCTTCTCCTGCCTCAAGAAGCATGTGCTCCGTGTCCGGGAATATCACCAGTTCGGTACCGGGTATCCTGGAAGCGATAATTCTGGCGTTTTCCACCGGGACGATTCGGTCGGCATCTCCATGAATAACCAGGGTAGGGGCTTTTATCTCCGGCAGGCGCTCATAGGTGTTATGGGCCATCGTTGCTTCCGTCTGCCTCATCTGACCCTGTGGAGTGATGGGGTGCTCCGTCATTTGCTCAACCATCTCCCGTATCAGACCTGGATTATCGTCGATTAACTTCTGGCTCACGCATAAGCGAAGCATTTCCATCATCCCTTCTTTAAGAGGCAAGCCTGCCATACGCTGCATGGCCTGCGCCACTTCTGGGTCTGTCATAATACTGCTACCTGGACCACCGCAATACGTACACGCTAAGATGAGACTGATTACCCTTTCAGGATAACGCAAAGCAAATTCTTGAGCTATCATTCCCCCCATGGATACACCGTGGATGTGC
>JAUWYU010000111.1 GCA_030615655.1 Dehalococcoidia bacterium | reverse complement strand
GGGGTGGGGTTGGGACCGGGTTCTTGGACGGGAATAAGGGTAGGTGTAACGGTAGGTAAAGTCCTTGCCTTCAGCACCGGTAAGCCTGTCTATGGCGTGCCGACGCTGGAAGTCCTGGCTTATGGTGTCCGGAATAAATCACCACTGATTTGTGCTATCATCAGTGCCGGCACCGGGGATACCATCTACGCGGCCCTATACCGTACCGTAGGTAGCAATGTTGCCAGGATAGGTGAATACTATGTCGGCGACGTAAAGGGACTGGCAAAAATGGTAAAGGAGCCGGCCGTGTTTGTCGGTGTCGGAGCATTATTATACGGTCAGATTGTAAGTCAGGAAATGGGTTCATCGGGAATCAGCATATCGGCGGTGGAAACCTTACCGAGCGGGTCGGTGGTGGCCCGGTTGGCGGCAGGCCACCTCGAACGAGGAGAGAGTGACGATGTCCTTTCTCTGACCCCGCTGTATTTAAAGGAATCGACGGCTAAGGCGTTTATGGGTAGATATTCGAGTAATGCTCGGGTAAGAGATTAGGTTTTACCGATGTTGGTTCTGGGTATTGAGACTTCATGTGATGAGACCTCGGCAGCTCTGGTGGTTGATGGCAAAGAGGTTCTATCCAATGTTATTGCCACTCAACTGGACCTCTTACGGCAGTTTGGCGGTGTTGTCCCGGAGATTGCCGCTAGAAGGCATACCGAGCTCATCGGCTATGTCATTAAAAAAGCTCTTGATTCCGCCGGTAAAACCCTGGACGATGTCGAAGCTGTTGCCGTCACCTCTAAACAGGGACTTATCGGCTGTCTGCTGGTCGGCGTGGCAGCGGCGAAGTCAATAAGTTACTCACGGCAGTTGCCGCTGATTGGCGTGCATCATATTGAAGGGCATATCTTCGCCAACCGACTCAGCAATCCCCGGCTGCCGGTGCCCCATATTTGCCTGACCGTTTCCGGAGGGCATACCATGCTGCTTTACGTTCAGGATTCCGTCCGGTACGAATTACTTGGCACTACTCTTGATGATGCTGCTGGCGAGGCCTTTGACAAGATTGCCAAGTTTCTCGGTCTTGACTTTCCCGGCGGGCCGGTGATTGATAAATTATCCAGGCAGGGGAACAGAAAAGCCTTTAGCTTTCCGCGGCCGATGATGAGAGCCAGGACACTTGATTTCAGTTTCAGCGGGTTGAAGACGTCCGTTACCAATGCCTTTAGAGAGAAGGTTGCCCGGAATGAGGATTTGCCGCTGGCCGATATTGCCGCCAGCTTTCAGGAGGCAATTGTGGATGTTCTGGTCTCCAAAACAATACGTGCGGCTGAAGAGCGGGGAGCGTCGGCGGTCAGTGTTACCGGTGGTGTCACGGCCAACAAACGGCTGAGAGAGGCTTTTCAGGAGACTTGCCGGCGGAAGGGGATTGAGGTGTTCTTTCCTGAACTTTCCTTGTGTACTGATAATGCGGCTATGATTGCCACTGCCGGATACGCTAGACTGAAGAGGGGGGAGATTTCTGATTTGAACCTTAACGTATTACCCAGTGCTCCGCTTGAGGTATAATGTGACCGTCAGGATAGAAAAGATAGACGCAGCCAGTCCCGACCCCAAAGTACTTGAGCAGGCCGCCAGACTTATAGCTAGGGGTGAAGTGGTGGTGTGCCCGACCGATACCGGTTACGCTTTCTCGGCTAATGCCCTTGATACCCGGGCCGTAGCCAAGGTCTTTCATCTGAAAGGTCGCTCGTACGCCAACCCGATACATGTAGCTGTAAACTCTATTGAAGAGGCGGGGAAGTATGCGTATGTGGACGAGGCTGCCCGTCAGCTCGCCGTCCGTTTTCTCCCCGGAGCACTGACACTGGTGCTGCCGAAAAGAGAGATAATACCACCCATGCTGGTTGCCGGACTGGATACCATAGGTATACGGGTTCCTGACAACCGTGTGATGTTAAATCTGGCGGAAATGACGGGGCGGCCGTTGACCACTACCAGCGCCAATATCAGCGGGCGGCCAACGCCTTACGCGGCTGAAGAGGTCGTGGAGCAGTTGGGAGAGACCATTCAGGATGTAGCGCTGATACTGGACCAGGGGACGCTGGCAAGGCGTGAGCTATCCACCATAGTGGATTTGGCAGCCAGTCCACCACAGCTTATCCGGCAGGGGCGTGTCAGCTGGCTGGAAGTCCGCGACGTGTTAAAGAGACTTCAGGGTTCCACGTGAGTGTTATCATTAATTTTAGGAGGTTGCGTCAGTGCGTATTGCTATCGGCGGTGACCACAGAGGACTGGTTCTTAAACCGCTTGTAATTAAGCTGGTTAAGGAAGCGGGGCATAGTTATAAGGACTTCGGTTGCTATACCGAAGATTCGGTAGATTATCCTGACATTGCGGAAAAAGTAGCTGAAGCGATAAAGAGAGGCGATTTTGACCGTGGCATTTTGATATGCGGCACCGGTATTGGTATGTGTATCGCCGCCAACAAAGTAAAGGGGATAAGGGCTGCCCAGTGCTATAACGCTTTTACCGCCAGGCGGGCTCGTCAGCATAATGATGCTCAAATCTGCTGTCTGTCGGGCGAGGAAGGGAAAGCGTGTGTACCGGCTATCCTTGAGGCTTTTCTAACCAACGAGTTTGAGGGCGATAGACATGTAGCGAGGGTGAATAAGATAAAGGAGATAGAAGAAAAGCAACTGGGCTAATAGAGTTTTAGGGGTTAGGAGATATTTTGGCAGATTTTCGCGACGAATATAAACGCAAGCTGATTTCCACCGAGGAAGCCGCCGGACTGGTGAAGTCCGGTATGTGGATTGACTACGGGGCTATTTGCGGCTTCCCATCGCTGATAGATGAAAAACTGGCCGAGCGGGCACCGGAGTTGAGGGAAGTAAAAATCAGGGCGGAGCATTCGCATACCCGGCTCCCCGGGATTGACCCCAACCAGGAGCACTTCATCCACAACTCGTGGTTCCTGGGAAAGGTGGAGAGGGACTACCACCGTCTGGGGTGTTGCTCCTACATTCCGTTTGGTCTGAGTGAAGGCCCCAGGATGTACCGGGAGTGGTTGAAAGACGAGGTGGATATAACCTTCATTGAAGTAACGCCGATGGATGAGGAGGGCAACTTTAATTTCGGCACGGCCATTACACGGCAGAAGGCAGCCTGTGATGTAGCCAGGACCGTAGTCGTCGAGGTTAACGAACATCAGCCGTGGGTCTACGGCGGCTATGATGAGGTAGTCAATATTTCTCAGGTTGGTTATATCGTTGAGAACTACGAATACAGGATACCGGAGTTCCCGGCAGCGCCGATAACTACTGAGGATGAAGCCATAGCTGAGTACCTGGCCGAGCAGATAGAAGACGGAGCTACCATCCAACTTGGTGTAGGCGCCATACCCAGCGTCGTCGGCAAACTGCTGGTAAAACACAGTATTAAGGACCTGGGCATACACAGCGAGATGTTTAATGACAGCATGATGGAGCTGATTGAGGCGGGGGTAGTCACCGGCAGGAAGAAAAGCCTCAACCCGGGTAAGGCTGTACACTGCTTTGCCGCCGGCTCGGAGAAGCTATACAAGTTTATGAATCGGAATCCGGTGCTGGCCGGTTTTCCGGTTGACTATACCAATGACCCGTACATCATTGCCCGGAATGAGAAGCAGATAGCCATAAACAGTGCCCTCAGGGTGGACCTGAGGGGTCAGGTATGCTCGGAATCGGTCGGTCTCCGCCAGATTAGCGGCACCGGCGGCCAGCTGGAGTTTACCCGGGGGGCCTATATGTCGCCGGGAGGTAAAGCGTTTATCTGTCTCCACTCGACACGTGAAGATAGGAACGGTAAATTGATATCAAATATCGTGATCACGCTGGAACTCGGGGACATGGTTACCGTGCCGGCATCCGATGTCTCACTTATCGTCACCGAGTACGGCATGGTTAACCTTAAAGGGAAGAGCACGTGGCAGCGGGCCAAGCTCCTTATTTCCATCGCCCATCCTGATTTCCGTGACGAACTGGAAGAAGCCGCCCGTAAAGCGAATATCATAACCAGGGGAACCGCTGGCTTGCACTGGTAACATCAGCCAAACGCTAAAAATACGATGCGCTAGCTTGACAATAAACGGGCGCTCATGCTATCTTTAGATACGGGCTTTAAGCTAAAAGTTGATTTTCCCGGTCCGTCTCAAGAGGCGGTTATTTTTTTAGTAGAGCTTTTTGGAGGGGTAGCAGGTGAAAAGTGACGCTGTAAAAAAAGGACTTGTGAGGGCGTCTCATCGGTCCCTGCTGTACGCTCTGGGCTGTACCCGTGACGATATGAGCAAGCCGTTTATCGGCATCGTTAACAGCTTCACGGAGATTGTGCCCGGGCACATCCACCTGCGCGAAATTGCCGAAGCCGTCAAGGCCGGTGTGCGCGAGGGAGGAGGCGTTCCCTTTGAGTTCAATACGATTGCCGTGTGTGATGGCATTGCCATGAACCACGACGGCATGAAATACAGCCTGCCAAGTCGCGAGCTGATTGCCGATTCGGTGGAAATAATGACCGAGGCGCATGCTTTTGACGCACTGGTTTTCATACCTAACTGTGACAAGATTATCCCCGGGATGCTCATGGCGGCAGTTCGGATGGACCTGCCCTGTATATTCGTCAGCGGCGGTCCCATGATGGCGGGGCATCTGGACGGGGAAAAGATAGACCTCAACACGGTATTTGAGGGTGTGGGGGCTGTGACGGGTGGTAAAATGACTGAGGAGGAACTGGTAAGGCTGGAGCAGATGGCCTGTCCGGGCTGCGGCAGCTGCGCGGGCATGTTTACCGCCAATACCATGAACTGCCTGACGGAGGCGCTGGGTATGGGCCTGCCGGGTAACGGCACGATTCCGGCGGTTGACGACAGGCGTCAGGGACTGGCCAGGGAAGCCGGACAGCAGGTGATGAGACTTCTGGCCGACGATGTCCGGCCCGGCATTATTATTAATAGTGACGCTATCTATAACGCTTTTACGGTGGATATGGCTCTGGGAGGCAGCAGCAATTCGGTCTTGCATCTTATGGCTATAGCTAACGAGGCGGGTGTTGACTTTAACCTGTTGATGATAAACGAGGTAAGCCAGCGCACTCCCTACCTCTGCAAGATGAGGCCGAGCGGCCCGCACCATATCGAAGCCCTGGACATGGCCGGAGGTATACCGGCGGTCATGGGTGAGTTGAAGGAATTATTGAAGCTGAAATCTAAAACCGTGACCGGGAAAACGGTGGGGGAAAATATCGCCGGTGTAAGGACGCTGGATAGTGAGGTTATCCGTTCTGTGAAAACCGCCCATACGGCAACGGGTGGACTTGTCATGCTTTTCGGTAACCTGGCGCCGGAAGGCGCCGTGGTCAAGAGGGCGGCGGTGGCTCCGGAGATGATGGTGCACCGTGGCCCGGCCAGGGTATTTGACTCCGAGGAAGAGGCCACCAGGGTGATTATGGATGGAAAGATAAAGTCCGGGGATGTGC
>JAUWYU010000016.1 GCA_030615655.1 Dehalococcoidia bacterium | reverse complement strand
CGCCCTAGAGTCGCCTGGTTTTGAGGACCATCGCCAGGATGATGATTAGAGTCAGGAAGATTGTCAGGAACAGGCCTCCAATCATGTAGATTAACCAGTCCGGTGTGCTCAGGGTCTGGCTAACGGATAGCACGGGGGGCGGGTCTTCGGGCGGAGGTGTCGGGGAGAGGGGTATTAGCTGCATGGGTGATGTTGTGGCGGGCTGGGGTATTATCGCTATGACTGGCGTTGTCTCAAGGGGCTGCGGCTGGGTTGATGATGCCTCCTCGGCTGGTAATTCCGGGGTCGCTTCGGCGGGGGGTGACTCCGTAGTGAAGACGCCGACGGAGCTCCAGGCGCTGCGAGTGCTGGTATTGATGGCTCTAACCTTCCAGTAGTAGGTAGTGTCGTTATCCAGGCTGACATCGCACTGCCAGGCATTGCTCGGCAGGGCATAGTCATCCTTCTTGATGACGACAGGACTGTTAAAATCAGCATCCGTTGATACCAGCAATTCGTAGGCATCCGCCCCGGCGATGGCAGTCCATTGAAAGACCGGCTTTACCAGCACCCCGCTGGCGCCGGCGGCAGGGCTTTCCAGCCTGAGGAAGGCAGCCCCGGTGTCCAGGCTGGTGGTAAAGGCCTGTTTGTCTGACCACGGGCTGAGTACGGGGGCGCTGACCCGAACCCGCCAGTAGTAGGTAGTGGCTGGCTCAAGAGCGGGCAGGCGGGCGGAGCTGGCTTTCGTGCTGTCCTCGAATCCACTGGGCACGGAGGAGAGGTCGGTATCACAGTCGCACTGCCACTGGTAACTGGTAGCACCGTCCAGCGTTTCCCAATCGAGGCTGATATTTCTGATGGTATGGTCAATGAGATTGCCGATACCGGATGCCTCATAGTCCGGTGAGAGCAGGGTAACCGGCGATGTCAGGGTATCGTTGAAGGTCATCAGCATGACATTGATGGTATCGGTTGACCATAGTCTGTGGCCGGATTGCCACAGTCCGGACAGGGTAGCGCCGTTGCTGAGGCCGAGGGTTACCGTTTCAAATGTCGGGCCGGGGGAGGATGTGGGGTTAAGGCAGCGCTCCATGCCGCCGTCATCATCGGAGTTAGCGGCATATAATGTGCCGTCATCAGCGACAGTAAGCTGGTTGAGCGTGGCACCAGCGGGCAGGGTATTGTCGGTGCTTTCCCAGTCAGTACTGGTGCCAATGATAAAGCGGTAGACCCCGCTATCGGCAGTGTCGTCGGCGGCGTAGATAGTATTATTGCTGTTAAAATCGGGGTCAAAGGCAACGGTAATGGAGCCGGTGAGGGGTGGTGAGGTGGCGTCTGTCGGCAGCGGCTGAAATGAGGCGCCGTCGTCGTCGGACCAGTACACCCAGCCGTCAGAATTCCCGGTCAGGATGGTCTTATCCTGTTCGTAGTCGGGTGACAGGGCCAGGGAGTTAAGCGTCTGGCTGCCGGCCGCGACTCCTTCGGACTAGAAGAAGCCGCTGTTCGTTGTTTTATAGACAAGTCCGTGGCTGCCATTATAGCCGCCGATGAACAGGGTATTTTCGTCAACTATTGCCCAGGTATCAATGGCAATGGTGGCACCGGTGGCGGGGTCACGGGTAAACCGGCAGCGGTAATTACGGCCGTTATCGGATGACTCCCAGACTGCCGGCTGGCTGTTACTTTCGCCGGCAATAAATACCGTCTGGTAGTCGTCGCCATATTGCGGAGGGAGGTCGACCCTATTCATGCTGTCCACGCTGGCCAGGTTGCTGGATAATGTCCTTTCCCAGGTATTGCCGCCGTCAGGACTGTGCCAAAGGCTGTGCTCACCGCCAAAGGTAATCATGAACAGAGTATTGTCCTGGCTGTAGCCGGGGGACGGCGCCAGGTCAACTATGGCGCTGATGACAGTATCAATCAGGCTGAGCTGATTCCAGGTATCGCCGTTATCCCGGCTAATGGAGAGGGCACTGTCATCACCGCTGGTGGCGGTATATGCCAGCCCGGTATTAATGAAATCGGGTGCCATGAGCACGCAGGTCCCGGACTCTCCGGTTGCCTCTTTACGACTTCTTGTCCAGCTGGTGCCGCCATCCGGGCTGAGGTAAGTCTGGGCGCTGTCAGCGGCGCCGGCCAGCAGGTAAACAGTCGGATTATCGCCGCAAGCGGCCAGTCCGGTAATATCGATGTTGCTGAGTCCGCAGGCATAGCCGATATTCAGGTCGGTGGCAGTTGAGAGGCCGGGTGCGACAGCACAGTTGACCTTATAGACATCTCCTTCACCGGCGCCAGTGTCAATGGCGACAAAATAGACACTGTTTCCGGAGATGACGTTGGAGTCAAAGTTGCCGGGGAAGGCAATCACTGCCGAGGCAGCTACAGCGACGGAGGCCCCCGAGTTATCCCGATTGAGTCTGGCATCACCTATGAAGGCACTCCAGCCGTAGTCGCCGATTTTGCTGGTGGTAAAAGTGTCGGTTTCGTCAGTCACTACGGCGATGAGCTGGGGGGTAGACGCATAATCAGGCGAGAAAGCAACGGCATAGACGTCATAATTACCCAGGTTAGTGTCTGTCCAGCCGGAGAAAATATTGGCCTCGTCCAGGGTATAGACATCCCCAAACTCGGAACTGTCAGTGTCTCTGGTGCCGACGGTGATAATATTACTCTCAAACCAGGCAACGTCAAGCGAGGTTATTTCTATATTGTTAGCGCCAGCTCCACCGGGAACTGCCGGCAGAAGGTGGAAGGAGTTGCCGCCATCGGTAGACCGGTATACACCAGACGTGGTGGCGTAATATAAGGTACTGGCGTCAGCGGGCGAGACAGCTATACCTATTATGACATCCTGTACATTACCGATATATGACCAGCCAACGCCGCCGTCCGTGGACCGGTACAGGGTATAGGTGAGGCCTTTACCGCAGGCATAGAGCGTGCCGTCGGCGGACATTGTCAGGTGCTGGACATCAGAGCCATCAGCCAGCACCCATTTCCCTGCCTCGCCTCCGGCGGGGATACTGACCGCAGTCCATTTGACGGCATCGGTGGACGCCGCCGCTATGGAGTTAAAGACGGTTAAAGCGGCGAGGCCTGATACTAGGAGCAGCTTTATGATGAGTATAAAGAATTCCCGGGATGGCCTCTGTGAGAACCTGCTATTAGCCATCTGGCGAATTTTAGTTGACATAGCGCCCATGATTCACCTATTAGAAAGCGGTCAATCGTTTAGGCTGGGACTATTGTCTGGGGCCGCAGCAATATCAATGATAATATATTTATCTATGATTTATATACGAAAAGGTTGAATTAATTCTAAAAATATTCTAAAAAATGGTAAGATTGCCTTTGAGGGACCGCATGTTGAATAAGGTCATGCACGGAGTATATACTGAAGTTGGGGAGAACCGGAGTAGAAAGGCAACCATGGAGACAGACTTTAACGAGATTGATGAAGGGACGGAGTACGTCGGCTACCGGGAAGCTTTTAATCTTGTCGGCTCAAACGTCAGGCCGGTGGGGGTTGAAGAGATACCCCTGGACTTGTGTGCTGGCCGCGTAGTGGCCGAAGATATGGTGGCGCAGGTGAGTTACCCCTCGAGTGATGTGTCGCTTAAGGACGGCTTTGCCGTTAAGTCCGAGGATGTAGCCGATGCTTCCAGGCGCCGCCCGGTGCGCCTGAGGGTGGCCGGTTCCGTGTTCGCCGGCTCCAAATTTGAGGGGGAGGTGCAGCGGGGTAATGCTGTTAAGGTGTGTTCCGGGGCGCCAATACCCCTGGGGGCGGATGCGGTGGTATCGGGCGAGTTCTGTGAGGAAGTATCGCCGGAAGAAGTTTACATCAGGGCCGACGCGGAAAACGGGCGGAATGTACTGCGTGCCGGTGGGGAGGTAAAGGCCGGGGCAACCATTGTCAGCAGTGGGGGGAGGCTAGTCCCCGGATACCTGGGGCTGGCGGCGGCTGCCGGCATCAGTTGTGTCAGTATATATCGACGGCCGAGGGTCGCCGTGGTGGGCGTGGGCGATGAGGTGGTGGCTCCCGGGGCAGAGCTTCGTCCCGGCCAGCTTTATGCCAGCAATCTGGTCACAATAGCGGCCTGGCTGGCTTCTTTTAACGTACCATGTGTTACTTCGGTAGTCAGGGATAATGAGGCGGATATTAAGAAGGAGTTGCTGAGTCACCTGCCGGGAGTCGATGCTATTCTTACCAGCGGTGGTGCCTGGGGCAGCGAGCGTGACCTTGTTATCGGCACGCTTGATGGGCTTGGCTGGCGGGAGGTATTTCACCACGTGCGTATGGGGCCGGGTAAGGGAATCGCTTTCGGGCTGTGGGAGGATAAGCCGGTGTTCTGCCTGCCGGGTGGTCCGGCGAGCAACGAGATGGCTTTTCTGCAGCTTGCTCTTCCCGGGATACTGCGCATGGGTGGGGAGGACAGGCATCCTCTCCTAACTGTTTCCGCGAGGCTTACCGAGAACCTGAAGGGCCGGCACCGGGCATGGACGGAATTCAAGGATGCCACCCTGTCCCGTGACCGGGGGGGTAATTATACGGTGGAGCTATATAGAAACAGGAGCCGTTTGCAGGCAATTGCCAGCGCCAACAGTCTTGTCTGCATTCCGGAGGGCACGGAATCCCTGAGAGCTGGTGATATTGTACCCGTGCAGGTCCTGGTGCCCCGGCTGGATGATATATAAAGCGAGAATAGAAGAGGTCAATGAGGTAAAAGAGAGAGCCCCGACATTTGTCGGGGCTCTCGGAGTATCAGGAGTATTGTCCTTTAAACCATTCTTAGACCGTTCGTCTGGTTCTGATTATCAGGACAATGAGTGCAATCACCAGAACAGCACCAATGATGATTATCGCCCAGATGTAACTGGGTGAGATTTCTTCCTCAACCACTGCCGGTGGTGAGATTACGATATCAGGTAGCGGTGCTGCTTGCTCTATCACGATATCCGGTGGTACAAGTATGATATCAGGTAGGTCTGGTTGCTGCACTACCGTTACTGGTTCAGCTGGCTCAACAGGTGGCGCAGGTTCCGCCATGGTGGTGAAGGCTACAGCGATACTCCAATCGGTGTTGGAGGTGGCGCCAGTGGCCCTCACTCTCCAGTAGTAGGTGGTGCCGTAGTCCAGCGTGGCCGTGGCCGCGGACAACGCGTAAGATGTAACGACACCGAGGGCGTTGTCACCCGTGGCGTCAACGATGAGCTCGTCAGCTGTGGCTGCGTCAATATCTGCGACCGTAGACAGCTGGAACTCGTAGGCGGTGGCTCCGCCAATCCCGGTCCACTGGAAGGTGGGCTGAAGACTGGCATTCCAGCCGCCGACGCCCGTGCCGCCCTCAACTGCGCCGATGTTAACAGCAGGAGCGGTGGTTACCGCCACGGGCAGCTGAGTCTCAAGGGTCCTCGATGCAGACCATGGGCCGAGAACCGGGGTAGCTATGCTGACACGATAGAAGATAGTGGTGCCAGCGGGTATATTTGTCAGCACTGCTGTGGTGACGAGCGGCCAGGCTATGGCTCCAACTAGAGTTGCTCCGGTGCCAAAGTAGTCGGCCCTGGTATTCCACTGAACAGTATAGCTGAAGGCGCCCGGGACGGGGTCAATGGTGATCTGGATGGTGGCGGGATTCACCATGGCACCTTCTTCCGGTGCGACAACATCAGGGGCTACCGTGGTACCTATCGTATCGGTGTAGGTCCTGATGCAAGGGAAGAATAGGTTGTTGACGGCGTAGATGATACTAGAACCTTCGACCATAGACAGTATGCTGAGCTGGTCGTTCAAGGTCAGGCCGTCGCCAAAAATACCACCATTCCCGACGCGCTCAGTGGTAACGAAGAATCCCGTCGGGGTTATCGAGCGCGTAATACCACCAGTAGTCGGACTGGCATTGGCGGAGTCGCTCACATAGAGCGTGCCGTCCGGGGCGGACAGGATGTCCGCGGGTTGAGCAGCCAGGCCAGCATCTATGGGTGTTAAGAAGGAGACGCTAACGCCGAAAGTATAGCGATAGACACCGGCACCCGTGGTATCGGCAGCGTAGAGAACGCTGTTGGTGGCGTAGTTAGTGTCGAACTCAACGATTACGGCACCGCCAGCAACAACGACTGAACCGAGGGGGATGTAGGAAACGTTGTTGTTGATGGACAGGGCTACGGAACCGTTAGAAAGACCGACGAGCAGCGCGCCCGTAGTCAGGTCAAGGTCAATATCGTTGCAGACTGCGCCGGGAGCCAGCGAGGAGGGGGTCGGAGCCGGCTGCCATGTCCAGCCACCGTTAGGGGTGACCTGAACGCCGGACGAGGCCGCATCAGCAACGTAGAAGGTGAACGAGTCTCTGACGACCATATCGGCAACGGTAACCGTGCCCGGCGTGGAGCGGGCTGTCCAGCTGAGGCCGCTGTTGTTGGAGACCCGGAAGTTAGCAGGAGGAGCCGCAGCGATATCAGCGAAGATGAGCGTGGAGTCGTTGGCGTAGTCGTTGGACAGCCGCATGAGGCTCGTGTTGGCGGTGACGGCAACGCTGAGTACCCTGTACCAGGTGGCGCCGGCATCGGTGGTCCTGAAGATACTACCGAGGCCAGTACCGGTGTTAGTAAGCATGAAGAACTCGGTAGCGCTGGCTGCCTGGAAGCCGTTAATGTTAGCGATATTGGTGTCGATAAGGCCGGCCTGGTTGTAGAAGAAGCCGCCGTCATCCGAGACGGAGAGAGCGCTGTCGACGCCGCTAGTACCAACATAGATCCTGTTGCTGGTGGCAAAGTCATTAGCCAGGACAACATATGTCATTCCGGTACCGGTAGGCGCCTTAAAGGTGGGTATCCAGGCAACGACGCCTGCAACCGCGGTCGGGTTGGAGGAGGTCATCACCAGCGTCCCAAGCGCAGAACCGGCATAAAGGGTACCGGCGAAGGTGGTGCCGCTGTAGGCAAGGCTGGTCATAGCGTGGTCAGTACCACCCACGATTGTCAGCGGTGCCAGGGGTGTAGCCGCTATAGGAGTGCCGACGGACTGACGCCAAACGTTGTCAGTGACGTTGCTCACAGTGCCGGCATAGACGGTGCGGTTAGTGATCAGGCTGGCGTTGAAGTCAGACGGGAACGCGATGCAAGAACCGGTAATAGAGACGGCACTGCCAGTGTCATTTATACTAGCGTCGAGCAAGGCAGCAACTGTCAGTGTGATGTTCCAAGCCGCGTCGGTGCCTACGAGGGTGTTCAATCTCGCGCCGGTGGTATTGGTGCTGATGGCGACCCTGGTGTTGTCTATCCCGTAGCTCGGGGAGTAGGCAACCGTGGTGACATCCGCAGTGAGACCCGTGGCGGTCCATGTAAGGACGCCATTGCGGCCCCAGATGTAAACATTACCGTAAGTGGCGGCTGTCAGATGAACGGTACCTACCATGACCTCACCGGTCCCGCCGGAATAGGTGGGGGAAACCGCCAGGGAGACACCGGTGTTAGCGGCCGGGAGAGCGGCGCCAAGTACGTTGAAGGTGACACCACCGTTGGTGGAGATGAAAACCTGCGCAGGGGCTGTACCATGAAGCGCAAAGAGGGTGGCGTCAGTCTCATAGCTGGGTGAAACCACCAGGTCTACGAGGGTAGCATTCGCCAGGCTAGGCAGAAGAACCGGGGCCGAGGCAAGCCAGGAGAGGCCGTTATTGGCAGACCTGTAAACCCTATTGCCCGCGTTGGTGTCGATACAGAACATGTCACCGTTGGAGGCAATTATCAGGGAGTCGACATCAAGGCCAGCCGCAGCTCCGGGGACGATCTGGTTGGTTATGCCCAGGGTATCGGGAATGGCCTGGGTCGACCAAGCAAGGTTGGCTGCGGAAGCCGGTGTGGCTATCAACAGAAGGCTGGAGAGCAGCATGACGACCAGGCCAATACTAAAGATTTTCTTTTTCATCGACCTTTATTTACTCCTTATATAGTTTTTGTTTTAGGTCTTATTTGATATGCCTATATCCCTATAAACAGGTATATTTTTTCATTTACCTCAATTTATAGAGATACATTTCCTTAGAAGCTGTTATCAGAGCGTATTCGCTCAGTCTCCCCTTGCGGGCTCTAATCATGGCATCACCTCCTTTCAATGGCATACCTATACCAAGTTACACTTCATAATTACTATAGCATAATACAGCTATTTGTCAACCCCTCAGATGGCAAATTTACATAAATTACGAAAAAATCGTTAAATTCGCACAAATCGACCATTCTCTTTATAGTATAACGTACCGATGATAAAAAAGATAGCAGAAAAATATTAAATCCTTCCCCAGAAGGGTGGAGATGCGCAGGCCGCCGGCGAGGCTTCAGGCGGGGCGCTTGAGCAGGCCGGGTAAATCACCGAGGGGGACAATCTGCTGGCGGGCGTCTGCCATGTTCCGAACGGTGGCCGTGCCGGCTTTTACCTCTTCGTCACCGATAATCAGGGCATAACGTACGCCGAGGGAGTTGGCCTGTCTCATCTGGGCTTTGAGGCTTTTGCCGCCCGTGGCGGCGGCGGCGCTGATGCCCGCCTGCCGGAGACCGGCGGCGAGCTTTACGGAGGCGTCCCGGGCTTCATTGCCCGTATAAGCAATGAGCACCTGCAGGCCGGGCGGGGCGGGGATGGGGATTTTCTGTTTCTTCAGGTTGAGTATTATCCTCTCGATGCCGGCGGCGAAACCGATGCCGGGCGTTGGCTTGCCCCCCAGCTCTTCAATGAGGTCATCATATCGGCCACCGCCGAGGAGGGCGCTCTGGGAACCGCCTACCGCCGGCTGAATCTCAAAGACGGTGCGGGTGTAGTAGTCAAAGCCACGGACAAGTCGGTGGTTGAGCGTAAAGGGGATTTTAAGTAGCTCCAGGTATGCCTTGAGTCGGTGGAAGTGCGTCCGGCAGGCGGGGCAGAGGTGGTCGACGCTCTGGGGGGCGCTATCGGCGGTACTCTGGCATGAGGGCTGTTTGCAGTCGAGGAGGCGGAGGGGGTTTCGGTTCAGTCTGACGCGGCAGTCCCGGCAGATTTTTTGTTCATATTCAGCGTAATATTCTTTCAGGGCGATTAAATAGCGGGGGCGGCACTGCCTGCAGCCGATACTGTTGAGCTGCAGGGACAGGTTCCGGAGGTTGAGAGACTGAAAGAACCGCCAGGCCATATCAATAACTTCGGCATCAAGGGCGGGGTCATCATCTCCGATGGCTTCACAGCCGAACTGGTGGTGCTCTCGTAACCTTCCTGCCTGGGGTCTCTCGTAGCGGAAGATAGAGGTCAGGTAATAGAGCTTTACCGGCTGCGGCAGGTTATTTAATCCATGTTGCAGGTAGGCACGGCATATCGAGGCGGTCCCCTCCGGCCTGAGGGTTATTTGTTTGCTACCTTTATCAGTAAAGGTATACATCTCCTTTTCGACGATGTCGGTTCCCTGTCCGACACTGCGGGTGAACAGGTCAGTCTCTTCAAAGGCGGGCGAGTCAATGCGCTGATAGCCATAGAGGTTACAGATGGCAACGGCATGTTGCTCTACATAGCGCCAGCAGGCCTGCTCCTCCGGCAGGATGTCTGTAGTTCCGCGCACTGCCTGGTACAATCTGTAACTCCTTAATCTTTTCTTAAGGCTAGAATACAGTATTGGCACTGTATTTGTAAAGGGATGATTGTTTGCGGGGCAACTGTTCCGCTAAAGCCGATTAAGTAGTAATATGTGCCGGACTAACTGTAAAATGGACTGAGTAATAAGGAGGATATAGCGAGATGGCTGGAAACAAGTACGACAAATATTTCGTAAAAGAACCGCTGGGAACAAGGGGCGGGTTTTTCCCGGTGGTGATAGCTAATGGCGCCAGGGACTATGAAGGGGCTGAATTTTCGCTCAGAGTGCACTATATTACCAAACCGGGCGTACTGGTAAAAGAGCCTCACGCGCACGATTTTGAGCAATTCTATTTTTTCGTCGGGGCCGACCTGGCTAATATTAAGGATTTTCAAGCGGAAGTAGAGTTTTCTCTGGGGGAAGAGGTGGAGAAGCATATTATCAGTGTTCCCACCACCGTCCATGTACCCGTGGGGATGGTCCACGGCCCGCTGAACTTTAAGAAAGTGGAAAGACCGATTATTTTCATAGATGCCTTGCTTTCCGCCCAGTACGCCACCAGATAGGCGCTGTCCGACATATCTTTTCCCGCCCGCCCTCGCGGCATCAGCGGCTTATCCCGCAGTGTTACCCCTGCACCTCTCCCCAAGTGAGGAGTAGGCTGCGGAGAGGGGCGCCAGCCCCTCTCAAATCATTAAAGCGTATTTTACAGGAGTGCCCTTTTAAGCTATACTGAAAATACAAACCTACCTGTGGTATTAAAGGGTAAAGAGCTTCAAAATACCGGGTTTTGGGCGGGGTGCAATGGATTTCAACAGGCTTCTGGAGAAGGCCAGGGGATATCTTCCACCGGAGAAGATTGCTGTGGTGGAGGATGCTTACCACTTTGCCGCTGAGAAACATAAGGGGCAGGTGCGACTATCGGGCGAGCCTTATCTGGAACACCCGTTACAGACGGCTTATATACTGGCTGAGCTTCAGCTCGATGCCAGCTCCCTGGCCGCGGCCCTGCTCCACGATATTCTGGAGGACTGCGGTCTGCCCATAGCCGATATTGAAGCCAGGTTTGGTGCCGAGGTAGCCAATCTGGTTGAAGGCACCACCAAGCTGGGTAAAGTGTCCTTGTCTGCCTCGGGGGCGCTGACCAGCGAAGCGCAGGCGGAGAACCTGAGGAAGATGCTGGTGGCCATGGCTGAAGACCTGCGGGTGGTGTTTATCAAGCTGGCCGACCGGCTTCACAATATGCGTACCCTGGACGCCCTGCCGCCGGACCGGCAACTTGGCATTGCCCAGGAGACCCTGGATATATATGCGCCGCTGGCCCATCGCCTGGGGATATGGGAGCTGAAGTGGCAGCTGGAAGACCTGTCCTTCTGCTATTTGCAGCCGGAGCAGTATCAGCGGATTGTCAAGCTGGTTGCCAGTCGGCGCACCCAGCGGGAGAGGTTTATTGCCAGGGCAATTGACGTGTTGAGAAGAGAATTTGAGAAGGTTGGCCTGGTGGAGGAGATATCGGGCAGACCGAAACACATATACAGCATCCACCAGAAAATGGAGAGGTATACTGACCTGGGCAAGCACTTTGACGAGATATACGACCTTCTCGCCCTGAGGGTACTTGTCAGCAGCATGCCTGATTGCTATAGTGCCGTCGGTATTATCCACAGTTTGTGGCGTCCCTTGCCTGAGGCTTTCGATGACTACATTGGCAATCCCAAGCCGAACGGTTACCAGGCACTGCATACGGCGGTGATGTGTCTCGGTACAACTCCCCTGGAAATACAAATCCGCACCAGTGAGATGCATCATATTGCCGAATACGGGGTGGCCGCCCACTGGCGTTATAAAGAGGGTGATAAGAAGGATATGCATTTTGAGGATAGGGTGGCCTGGTTGCGGCAGCTTATCGAATGGCACCGTGAACTCAGCGGGGCCGAGGAATTTCTGGAGTCAGTCAAGACCGATATCTTCATTGACCAGGTTTTCGTTTATACGCCAAAGGGTGAGATAAAGGATTTACCCAGAGGGTCGACTCCGCTTGATTTTGCCTATCGGGTTCATACAGACCTGGGGCATCGCTGCATCGGGGCCAAGGTAAACGGCAAGCTGGTGCCGTTTAGTTATGAGCTTAAGAATGCTGATGTAGTTGAAATTATGTCAACGAAGCGGGCCAGGGGGCCGAGTCGGGACTGGCTGAGCCCTCATCTGGGTTTTGTCAAAACATCTCATGCCAAGGAGAAAATAAGGCAGTGGTTCAAGCGACAGGAGAGGACGGAGAATATTGAGCGCGGCCGGCAGATTCTGGAGAAGGAGCTGCGTCATCTAGGGATAGTAATTGAGCGCGAAGAGCTGTCCGGTCTATTTAATTATAGTAGCCTGGATGACTTCCTGGCGGCTATCGGTTATGGCGGCGTCACGGCTCATCAGATTGCCTTGAAGCTGGCAGCCCGGGAGGAGAAACCCGAAGAACAGGTCTCGGCGGTCACCCCACCCAAGCTGGTACCGTCGGTGGTGCAGGTGCTGGGGGTCGGCGACCTGGTTACTAATCTGGCCCAGTGCTGTCATCCCGTCCCCGGTGATAAGATTATCGGCTATATTACCCGCAGCCGGGGTGTGACCATCCACCGGCAGGATTGTCATAATGTTGTTCACGAAGATGAAAAGGAGAGGTTGATTCCGGTGGAGTGGGGGCAGAGCGACCTGCTGTACCCGGTTAATGTCCAGGTGGAAGCCTGGGACAGGGTGGGCCTGATGCGTGATGTTACCACGGTCGTGGCTGAGGAGAAGGTGAATATTGCTTCGGTGAACCTTGCCGACGGTGACGGGCATACCATTACTCTGTTTTTAACTCTGGAAACGAAGGGTCTGGCGCAGTTGAGTCAGGTCTTGAAAAGGATTGATACCGTAAAAGGGGTGATAAGCGTGACGCGTATCGGGGATGAGATATCCAAGAAAAGCCCCGCCGGTTCCCCGGTTCCGCTGACGAGGGGGGATGATACCGGCTCAAGTAAAAAGTAAGTGGAGGTAAGTCTTGGGTAGTAAATCAGCGCAGAAAATGGTGCGTGTTGCCTCAAGAAGGCAGCAGCGAAATAAGTCGGTCCGCAGTCAGGTGAAAACCAATATAACCAAGGCGGAAAAGCTAATCTTTGCCGGTGAGCTTGAGGCCGCTCGGGAAGCAGTAGCGGCGGCCGTTAGCTCTCTGGATAAAGCGTCGGAGAAGGGGATACTCCACAGTAATAATACCGCCCGGCGTAAATCAAGGCTGCTGAAGAAGTTGAACGAGGCTGTAGCTCTGTCCTCGGCGGAACCTGAGCCGGTAGAAGCCGAGAGTAGTTAGACTTCTGTGAGGATAGGGTCGCGCTGCGTATATCAGGTGCATTGAGAGTCTGGCGGTAAATTCCTTACTTTAATCCGAGGATGGAATCGGTCTGGCTTCCTGTACTTCCATATCCTGGCCGCAGCAGACAAGTTTACCATCACCGGCTTTCGTGCATAGCGCTTCAGTGCCACATTTCTGGCATCGATATCTCTTACCTAGTTGGCTTGCCAATTTCCGACCTCCTGCAAAGTGGGTTGTTCTATTGTTTCTGCTCCATGGGCTGGCCACAGCAGGTGATGGTACCATCGCCTCCCTTGGTGATAATCGTCTCAGCGCCGCACTTCGTGCAGCGGTATCTTTTACCTACCTGATTTGCCATCTTGCACCACCTTTTTGAGAGACTGTATCAGTACTATTGTACGCTATAAACACGGCTATTGTCAAAGCTGATGGTGAGTGGTGCTAGAGCTGGGCGAGCTTTTTCCCGAGCTCTTTACATTCAGCCAGGTTCTCTGGCGTGGGCTGACGCTGGGCAGATACAGGCTCGCAAATCCGCTTCATGTGCATGTTGTCGCAAATTCTCTCCACGGTTTCAATCGCCACGGTGCCCCCGCCGCCATAGCTTCCGAATGCTACGTAGGGCTTGTCGGCCATCTTTTCCCGGACCGTGGGCCAGGCGCGGTCAAAGAAGTCCTTGACCATCCCTGCCATATAACTGAAGTAGTTGGGAGTGCCGATAGCCACGGCATCACAATCGAGTATATCTTTGTCATTGGCATCGACGGCTTTCTTTAGAGCTACCGTGGCGCCGGCCGCGCCAGCACCTTCCGATATGGCTCTGGCCATTGCCTCGGTATTGCCAGTCTGGGAATGGTAGATTATGAGCAAGTTTTTCATGGGTATGCCTCCTTTGCATGCGGTGTGTTACGGCTATGAAGTATACTCCTGAAGCATTTCTATGTCAAACAAGCTGAGTTATGCTCAGGGGGGGAGTGGGGACGAAAGGTATCTATGCACGGGCGGCTCAGGTCATGGATATACTCCACTACTATAAACATGAATCTATGTTATTGACATTATGATTTATAATTAAAACTGGGTGACATACAAAAGAAATAATTGTCACGATAGATTAATAAATAATAGTGGCTCTTTAAAGGAAAATATGGGGAGGAGGATTGATTCACAATGTTTAAAAAAGATTACAGGAAAAAATTGGAGAGAGCAGAGTATTGTCTTGATAACCTTAAGATTTTGGCAACAGAATCAGGAGGGTTTTCGGCTATACCGCAAGATAAACAGCAGGCAATGAGGGCTAATTTAGACTGTTTCTTCTTTGAACTTATTTCTGCTAAAGACTTCTTTTTGCAGGAGATAAACGACCATTATGAACTAGGTATGCAAAAGAAAGATGCTACCAGTATAGACCAACTAAAGAAGTGTCTTAGCTGTAGAAATGAACCAAAAGCATTGGATGTGGTTATATCAATTGAGAAGGAGATAATATCGAATAAAAATACATGGCAGTGGCGAATTAATAATTATCGTAATTCGACAACACATCGAGAATTACTTCACATGGGTCATGAGGTGAATATGAGTACTGGAGGGGATGTTAGAACATATTTATTCAAAGACCCAGAGGATAGCAAACAGAGAAATCTGGATATAGAAGTATTACCATACTGTGAGGAATCGCTTAAGAATATGAAAGAATGGCTGGAGAGCTTGTATTCTCAGTTAGGTATTCCCGAAAATGAGCCACAGGAAGGGTAATTGTTAGATTTCTAACTCCTCCCACACTATATCCTCTAAAGAAAACACGGGGCCGTCTTTGCATACCTGCTTTAAGCCGCTTCCGGTCTTGATGGTGCAGCCGTAGCAGACGCCCATCCCGCAGCCCATCATTATCTCCAGGGAGATTTGCACGGGCTTACCTTTTAGCTCCGGCATCTGTGCCATCGTCCGGTACATTGGCGCGGGGCCGCAGGCGAAGAGCTGGTCGGCGCCATCGGCATAGGCCGGTATGAGGTCGGTAGCGAGTCCCTTGAAGCCTTCGGAGCCGTCATCGGTGGCGTTGACGACATGAATATTTGAGGGCAGCCCCCCTTCGTTGAAGAATGCCTGCGGGGGCGATACCGGCAGGAGAGAGGCGGCGGAGCGGGCGCCGGCAATGAGCGTTACCTTTTTCCCTTCTTTTAAAGCGACATCGGCGAGGAAGCGGAGGGGGGCGATACCGATACCGCCGGCTACCAGCAGGAGATTTTTTGAATCCGGGTTAATCGTGAAGCCGCTGCCCAGAGGCCCGAAGATATCGACAGCGTCGCCGGCTTTACGTTGGGAGAGCCAGCGGGTGCCTTTGCCGACCACGGTGAAGAGCAGGGCGAGTCTGTCCCCGTCTACCCGGTGGACGCTGAGGGGCCGGCGGAGGAGGGTGTCCCGGCCGCAGTAAACCATGAGGAACTGCCCGGGACTGGCCGAGGGGGCTACTCCGGAGGCTTCCAGCCAGAGAAGGCGAGTCCCCGGCATGACCTCGGTGTTAGAGATAACGGGGGCCGAGGCGATAATTAAAGTTTCAGGTGGTTTGGTCAAGATGGTGACTCTCCCGGTGGCCATTTGGTTGGTTTCCAATTTTGCATAGCTCGTTCTGCCCATTCAGGAAGTTGTTCCTCTTTAGATTTTAGATACGCTATTAATGGTGGTGACACGTCTTGAACAAATTTGACCGAGGCTTCTGAAACATCCTCTCCATGGATCGCTGACGAACATATGGCATAGACCTCTCGGATTATGTCGACAACTTGCGAATTAATTGTTCCTCTCATAGAAAGGATATCTGCGATCTTAAGAGTTGTGCGGTAGAGTCTTTCTTCGGGAGGAGTCCAAAGCCATTTCCCGATACGCTTCAACTCATTCTCTATGGCGTAGCGGACTGAGAAAAGAAATTGGGTATCATCTGGCACTTGGGGTTCCTCTGTAGGTTTGTGTTTTTGTATCCCTTGTTCTTTTAAAACTTGTTCAAATACCGGTCGTATACGCTCTTCAATAGATGCCAATTCAGAATCGGATGATGGAGTGAGAACATTTATGTGCGGACTTATCTCCGTTCTCATATTAATTGTATTCTGGATGTCAGATCTCAAGTTAATAATTTGTTCTTTAAAATCAGTCCTAAGATTATTAATTTCTCTTTTTAGCTTCACTCCAAAGAAATCGACCTCTTGAAAGATAAATGCAGCAATTAAAGCAATCCAAATCAAGAATATAATGATATCTGTAGTGTTTGAAGTTCCGTTAATAATGGCGTTATACCGTTGGCTCAAGAGCCATGAAAAAAATGCTATAAGCACAAGCCACAAAGTGATTTTGACCCAGTTAGGTATTTTCATTTCTACCTCACCCCCTAGTCTCCTTTTCTTTATTATCTTACCTCTATTTCGGTAGAGTCATCCATGTAGACCGGCTTACCGCTAAAAAGGGTCGCCATGACTTTGCCTTTGAGGGTGGCGCCGGCGAGGGGGGTATTTTTGCCCCTGGAGGCGAAAAGAGTCGTGTCGACCACCCATTCGCGGTGAAGGTCAAAGACGGTGATGTCGGCAGGTAAACCGACCTCCAGAGTGCCCAGCTTCTCGTAGCCGAGAACGCGCGCCGGGCCGACGGTCAGCGCGGCGACAAGGGTGTTCAGGCTCAGGTCGCTGTTAAAAATAAGGCCCACCAGGTTGCCCAGGGCTGTTTCCAGTCCGCTGATGCCGAAGGCGGCCCTGGTGAATTCACAGTCCTTATCGGCGGCGGTGTGGGGGGCATGGTCGGTGGCGACGATATCAATGACGCCGTCGTTCAGTCCCCGGAGAAGCGCCCCGGTGTCCCGACTCGTTCTCAGGGGCGGGTTCACCTTGGCGGTGGTGTTGAATCCCAGCGCCGCTTCCTCGGTCAGGGTGAGGTGGTGGGGGGTAACCTCGGCGGTGACCGGTATTCCCTGCTCCCTGGCCCTGCGGATAAGCTCAACCGAGCCCTCGGTGCTGACATGAGCGATGTGCACATGACCGCCGGTCTGGCGGGCCAGAGCTAGGTCGCGCTGCACGATGGTTTCCTCGGCGGCGACGGGTATGCCGCGAAGTCCCAGCTCCAGTGAAACAACGCCTTCGTTTATCTGTCCGCCCTCGCTGAGTGTTTTGTTCTCACAGTGGTCGATTATCGGCAAGCCGAAGGCGCGGCTATAGTCTAGGGCCTGTCGCATAATCAGGGGGCTCCTGACCGGCTCGCCATCGTCGCTGTAGGCAACAACGCCGGCTACCTCAAGCCCGCCCATGTCGACCATTTCATCTCCCCGTATCCCCCTGGTAACGCGGCCTATCGGCAGCACCCGTATGACGCCCTCCTGCGCCGCGATTGCTTTGAC
>JAUWYU010000121.1 GCA_030615655.1 Dehalococcoidia bacterium | reverse complement strand
GCTTCAAGGCACTGACATAGAGGCTATCAATAAGGCCAGCCAGGACCTTAACGAGACCATGCAGAAGATAGGTGCCGCCGTTTACCAGCAGCAGCCACCCCCTCCGCCACCCGGTGAGGAAGCACCACCACCAGAAGGGGAAGGCGGTGAAGGCGAAGGCACCGTAGAGGGTGAGTTCAGAGAGGTTTAAAGGCGCTTGACTGAAATACGTTTGAGAAATTATGGAGGGGGCTTAAAGCCCCCTCCACCCTTTTCTATGATATCTATTCCCGCCCAAGCCACCCAGTATCATTTACGGCTTACCCCGTAAGGGTACCCCTACCACCCCATGGGTGATTGAATTCGGTATCTCCCTAAAATAGGGATAAAGGGGTGGGGAATCTTCACAGGCTAATCAGCGGATGAGCCGAGGGCGGGCAGGGTGGGAAGAATAAAACTCGGTGGGGGGTCGGGGGAGGTAGAATAACCTTCCCCCCTTATTTCCAGCGCAACTGCGCAAATACGCATATACGCTCTTCTGCATCTCAGCACTTCCCCCCATTTGCGCCTTTATACTCCCAACCCCTATAATTGAAAGTCTGGAGGCGCACCGTGCTCGATAATGAGATACTGCACCAGGTAAACAGGCCAGGCCGCTACACCGGCGGCGAGTGGAACAGCATCATTAAAGACTGGGACAAGACCGCCATAAAGATAGCGCTCTCCTACCCGGATACCTACGAAATAGGCATGTCCAATATGGCGGTGCCCATTCTCTACGAACTGCTCAACAGCCAGCCTGACGTCCTTGCCCAGAGGGTCTACACTCCCTGGGTAGACATGGAGGCGGCCATGCGTCAGCGTAAAATCCCCCTTTTCAGCCTCGAAAGCAGGCGCCCTCTCAAAGACTTTGATATCATCGGTTTCTCACTGGGCTATGAACTCACCTACACCAACGTGCTGAACATGCTGGACCTGGCGCAGCTCCCGGTACTCGCCTCGGACAGAAATGACTCTCACCCGCTGATAATAGCTGGCGGCAGTTGCTCCCTGAACCCGGAGCCGATGTCCGACTTTATCGATGTTTTTTTTATTGGCGACGGTGAGGAGGTCTTACTTGAATTCCTCGATGCCTATCGCGAATACAGAGATAAAGGCAAAAAACAACTCCTTCACCGGCTGGCCTCTATCTCCGGCATCTATGTGCCCGCCCTCTATCACGTGGAATACCAGCCCGACGGTCTCGCCATAAGCATTACGCCCACCATCCCTGAGGCCGGGTCAAGGATTGAACGGCGGATAGTAAACACCCTCCCCCCGCCACCTACCCGCCCGGTTGTGCCCTACCTGGAGGTAATCCACGACCGTGGCGCCATAGAGATTCAGCGTGGCTGCAGCCGCGGTTGCCGCTTCTGCCAGGCGGGTATGACATACCGTCCGGTGCGTGAACGCCCCCAGGAGGAGGTGCTTCAGGCAGCCGGGGAGCTTATCAACAACTGCGGTTATGATGAGATTTCTCTCGTTTCGCTAAACACCACCGACTACGCCGGTATTGACGAATTAGTGAAAAAGCTGTCCCATCGATATCCTCACCTGGCCCTGTCGCTGCCCAGTCTGCGCCTGGACAATTTCTCCATCAAGCTCGTAGGCTCCCTTCCTACCCGCAGTCGCACCGGACTCACCTTCGCCCCTGAAGCCGGCAGCGAGACGCTGAGAAGAGCCATCAACAAGAACCTGACTGAAGACAACCTGCTGGAAACCGCCGCCACCGCCTTTGAGCGGGGCTGGACAGGCCTCAAACTGTATTTTATGGTCGGCCTGCCCACCGAGACCGCCGGGGATGTCGAGAGCATCATCACTCTGGTGGAAAAGGTCCGCTCTACGGGCAAGAAGGCCAGCGGCAAAAAGCCGATGATAAGAGTGAGCGTATCGACCTTTATCCCCAAGCCGCATACGCCCTTCCAGTGGACAGCCCAGGAAGATGAACCGGGACTAAACGCCAAGCACGAGATTCTCCAGCGGGGACTTCACCATAAAAGCACCAGGCTATCCTGGCAGGACCCCAAAATCAGTCTGCTGGAAGCCGCCCTGTCGCGGGGCGACCGGCGCCTAGGCAAAGTTATCTACCGCGCCTGGGAGCTTGGCTGCAGATTTGATGCCTGGACCGAGCATTTCAAGTATGAAAACTGGCTCCGTGCCTTTGCCGATGCCGGGCTGGAACCCGGTTTCTACGCACACCGGGAGCGTTCACTGGATGAAGTACTGCCCTGGTCTCACATCGATACAGGCGTAACCGATGCCTTCCTGAAGCAGGAATACCGACGCACCCGGCAGGGTAAAGAGACGCCCGACTGCCGTAACAATACCTGTAATGCCTGCGGACTGCAACAGAGGCAACCACAATGCCAGCAAAAGTATGGGGACTGAGCCATATTGCCCGGGTTGCGGCTCATTCAAAGGCGGTAATCGCCACCAGCCGGTCACCTTCGTCAAGAGTCATCACCCTGACCCCCTGCGTGCTCCTGCCCTGAGTGCTGATGCCCTGCCTGGGGTCCGCTTCCTTCACCGGGGTGTGGGTGACCATACCCTCAGCCGATATTATCATGACCTGCTCGGTGAGAGACACCACTCTGGCCGCTACTACGTCGCCTGACTTCGGCACGATTTTGAAAGTCCTCACCCCGCTACCAGCGCGGTGCTGCCGAGGGTATTGAGCAATCGGGGTAATTTTGCCGTAGCCCCCTTCGGTGACTACCAGCGAATAGGCATCGGGAACGGCCTTATCAATACTGACGATACCGTCACCCTTTACCAGGCGGATGGCACGCACGCCGCCACTGGTCCTGGATGCGGCTCTCAGGCTGGAGACGCCGAATCGTATTGATTGCCCCTTCTGCGTTATCAGGATGACGTCATCCTTATCCTTAGCCATACAGACCGATACCAGTTCGTCACCCGGCGCCAGGTCCATGGCGATCAGCCCGCTGCTCCGCACCACGGCAAATTTATCCAGCGAGGTCTTCTTTATCTCGCCCAGCTTGGTCGCCATCACCATGTAAGCATCCGGCATAAGTCCGGTAGTCGCTGCCATGGACGTAACCCGCTCGCCCTCGGCAATGGATAGCAGATTTATCACCGCCAACCCTTTCGATGTCCGGGAGCTACCGCCGGGTATCTCGTGGCACTTCAGGTAGAAAACCTTGCCACGGTCGGTAAAGAAGAAGAGGTCGTCGTGAGTATCGGCCACGGTCAGTAGCATGACCGCATCCGCCTCCCGCGTCACCTGGCCCATTCTACCGACGCCACCACGATGCTGCGTCGGGTAAGTCTTCGAGGGTATCCGCTTGATAAAGCCGCGACTGCTTAGCGTCACCACCACCCTTTCGTGGGGGATAAGGTCCTCCTCGGTAAACTCCAGTACCCCCTGCTCCAGTATGTAGGTGCGGCGTTCGTCTCCGTATTTTGACTTCAATTCAGCCACTTCTTCCTTAACCAGAAAGAGAATTCTCCTCGGGTTGGCCAGCAGGTCCTCAAGATAGGCAATCGTTTTTACCACCTCGGTAAATTCTTCAAGTATCTTCTTCCTCTCCAGATTAGCCAGACGCCTTAACTGCATATCAAGAATTGCCTGTGCCTGAATCTGGGTCAGGCCAAAGCCGGTCATAAGGTTCTTACGAGCCGCCTCAGCCGTCTCGGACTTACGGATAGTATCGATTATCTTATCGATATTATCCAGCGCTACTCTCAATCCCTCCAGGATGTGGGCTCTCGCCTTCGCCTGTTTCAGGTCATAGCGAGAGCGCCGGGTAATTACTTCATGTCTAAAATCAATGTAATGCTGAAGCGCCTCCTTCAGACTGATTACCCTCGGCTGCCCGTCAACCAGTGCCAGCATGTTCACGAAGAAAGAGGACTGCATGGAGGTATGCTTATACAGGTTGTTCAGAATCTTCTGCGGCTGGGCCTCTCTCTTCAGTTCGATAACGATACGCATGCCCTGGCGGTCGGACTCATCGCGAAGGTCGCTGATGCCCTCGATTTTCTTATTACGGACCAGTTCGGCGATAGTCTCTACCAGGGCCGCTTTATTCGTCTGGTAAGGAAGCTCGCTGACCAGAATCTGGCGGCGCTCGGTTCCCTTTATTTCACCAACATGAGCTTTGGCTCGAACCACCACTTTGCCATGCCCGGTGGTATAGGCATTTCTGATTCCCTCAATCCCCTGGATAATACCGGCCGTAGGAAAGTCGGGCCCTTTAACAAACTTGCTGAGTTCCTCAATGGTAGCCTTGGGATTATCAACGAGATACGAAATGGCATCGCAGACTTCGCCCAGATTATGCGGGGGAATATTGGTAGCCATGCCCACGGCAATACCCGAGCTGCCGTTGAGCAGCAGATTGGGCAATCTGGTAGGCAGGACCCTGGGCTCCTGCAGGCTGTCATCAAAGTTGGGCATGAAGTCCACGGTGTTTTTCTCGATGTCAACCAGCATCTCCTCCGCTATACGCGCCAGACGCGCCTCGGTATACCGCATGGCGGCCGGGGGGTCATTATCGACACTCCCGAAATTACCCTGCCCATCAACCAGCGGATATCGCATCGAGAAGTCCTGTGCCATGCGCACCATGGCATCATAAACCGAGGTATCACCGTGCGGATGATACTTACCCAGCACCTCACCGACAAGACGGGCGCTTTTACGGTGCGGACTGTTAGGCCTCAACCCCATATCATTCATGGCATAAAGAATACGCCGATGTACCGGTTTCAAACCGTCCCTCACATCAGGCAGAGCTCGGGAGACGATGACGCTCATCGCATAATCAAGGTAAGACCTTCTCATCTCTTCTTCTATATTTACCGGCTTCACCGTACCTGAAACCATATCCAGCCTGACCTCCTATTCTTCATCATTGCCTGTGTCATCATCGGCACCTGCAGACTCCTCAGGCAATACTTCTATTTCATCGCCACCGATTATGGTATAGCCAGACTCCCCCTCAGACTCCTCCTCCAACTCCGCATCTAACTTGAATATTTTATCGCTAACATAGGGACGGACCTCATCCATCCCTTTCGGCGGAAAAGAAAGCTTCCCCGCCCGGCTCGGGTGCTGGTATATCTCCCTGATAATAATGGTCATCCTGTCTGTGGTAGACCTGACCACTGCCGCCGTATACTGGTTACCTCCCAGCATTAATCTGGCCAGCC
>JAUWYU010000043.1 GCA_030615655.1 Dehalococcoidia bacterium | reverse complement strand
CGTCGCTCCCGGCGGTCGTAAAGTGAGAAGAGTACCTTGCCCAGGGCCTGGTCGCGGCCGCTCTGCTGCCACATCTCGAAAGGCTGGAGCACCGGCAGGTTGACTTCCTGGCCGCCGGCATTGTCCATCTCCTCACGGATGGTATTTTCAATCTTCCTCAGCGCCCTCCAGCCCAGCGGCAGGTAGGAATAGACACCGGCCACCAGTTGATTTACCATCCCCGCCCTCACCAGTAGCTGGTGGCTGACTGTATCCGCATCGGCGGGCACCTCTCTTAGAGTCTTCCCGAACAGCTTTGATACACGCACTTCCTTACTCCATTATATTATTATTCTCAATACCCTGATCTAGATACCGACCGTATCTGTGAGCATTATCCTCAACCACCGCATTCAGTCGCCAGGCTTTCTATTTCAGCTTTAATGCTAATCAATACGGATTCATGTTGTAAAATCAACTCTGCCAGTTTATCATGAACCGCTAATAATTGGTCCGCTTCCTGCTGGTTTGTTGACTGATTATACAGGTCAACGACTTCTCTATCTTCAGCAGCCAGTTCATTCCGGATGCTGACCCTGGTATTATATTCCCTAACCAGATTTTGATAATCCTTGATATCCGCAGGGCTATCAAAACTCCACCCCCTGTAATAAAGCGGATTATCACTCTCCAGAACAACATAGCCGCCGGTGGCCTCCAGTGCCAGGTACTCTCCGGGGGCGACCTCAGCCAGGACCCAGGTATGGTTGGAAAGGAGGATATCCTCGATGGCTGTATCCTTATTCCCCACTACCATTATTGAATTAATTCCCTGGGCTTCGAGCATGTTCCAGATTTCTGCAGCCATGTCGGCGCAGACGAATAAATCATAGGCGGTGTACACGTGCGTGTCGTGATAATACTTTACTATTTTCTCCACCGTTTCTGCGACCGTCTCCCCGACCAGCTCATACTGCTCTCTGAGGCTGCTGACCTGCGCCTCCAGCTCGGCAATCCTTGCCTGGGCTACAGGAATCTCGGCCTGGGCTGTGGCAAGCTCAGCCTGGGCCGCAGCAAGCTCGGCATCGACGGCTGCTTTTTCCGCTGTCAGGTCGTCCAGTTCATTTTGCGCCCCGGTGAGCTGTGTTTGTGCCTCGGCGACCTCCGCCTGCTCATTCTCAAGCTGAGCCACTACCCTATCGTGTTCCTCCTGCGCTATGCCGCCCCCCTGACACCCCACCAGAGCGACTGAGAGCAAAAATACCGCCGTTACGAGTGCTAACAATAATTTCTTACGCATTAGAACCTCCTTGTATAATTATCTTTATCTACCTCACCCCCTGTGTCCCCCTCTCCTATCAAGGAGAGGGGGAGGATATAGAAGAGGGGCTGCGCCCCTCTTGGACTGCCCTGCTTTATCTTGTCATTTTACGTATAAAGGTTACCAGAAATAGCGCTATCATGAAAACGCCGAGAAAAGACTCGGCGGCGCCTAATCCCCTGATTAAATCGCTGGTCGTACCTACCCAGCTGCCGTAACCCAGAGCCGTAAAGGAAACCGCGCTAAAATAGAGACTGCCCCAGAAAGCTCCCCACTGCCACACCCAACCTATTAAAAAATAAACAAGCGCTGCGACTGATATTACCGCGGCCGCTGATACGGCTACTTGCCAAGGTCTCTCACCGTAGCCACAGATGAGGGAAAGAAACTTAGACCAAGCTCTATTCCAAGGCTTTGGCCACCATTTCATTTGTTTTCTTTTAACTGTCATTTCCCTGAAGAAAAACTCGCCGGCAACATCATATATTCCATGTTCACTATGCCACTTTTTCAGGTTGCGATATATGCTTACTGCTTCTTTTAATAGCTCGCTCTTTTCCTCCTTGTTCCTTTCACTCTCAAACTCGTGTTCCTCTGCCACTACATATTTAAAACCCCATTTTATTCCTTCGATGTTGGCCAGAGAGAGATCACAACCATAGAGTCTTGCTCCTTCTAGGTTAACGTCAACGAGATTTGTCTCAGGACCTCGTAGGTCACAATAAGTTAAATCTGCCCGTTTTAGGTTGGCGCTCCATAAATAAGCACCCCTAAGGTGAGCATTGTCCAACCGAGCGCCTTCAAGATAAGCGGTCGCTAGATTTGCATTCTCAAGATTAGCCTCAAACAGGTCAGCATTCTTAAGGTGGGTTCCCATTAAAAAAGCGCTTCCAAGGTAGGCATACTCTAAATCAGCCCCCTCAAGGTAGGCATCAGTTAAATCAGCCCCCTCAAGGTGGGCATTCTCTAAAAAAGCTTCCTTAAGAATTATCCCACTTAAGCTAAATTCTTTGAGGTCAATTCTCCTTTCAAACACCTTCCCTGAAAGGTCAAGCTCCTCGGCTGTTCCTCCATTTTCTTCTATCAGCCTGAGCACATCTTCCCGGGTATAAGGATTTGCTTCTGTTCCATCTCCCATCTCTAAAACCCCTCTACCTCTTTCATCAGGGCGGTGAGAAAGTTCTTTTCTGCCACCACCGCCACCTTTTCCCCCTTCTTGAAGATAACGCCCTTGCCCCTGCCGCAGGCGATGCCCACGTCGGCGTCTTTAGCTTCGCCGGGGCCGTTGACCACGCAGCCCATGACCGCCACTTTTATTGGCCTACCGATTTTCATCAGCCGCTGCTCAACCGCCTCGGCCAATTTTATCACGTCTACCTCGGCGCGACCACAGGTGGGGCAGCTTACGAGTATTGGCCCGCGCTGGCGCAGGTTTAGACTCTTCAATATTTCGTAGGCGGCGACTACCTCTTCGCGGGGGTGGGCGGTCAGCGAGACTCTTATGGTATCGCCGATGCCGAGCCAGAGTAAAGTGCCGATGCCGACCGTGCTGCGGATAACGCCCGTCCGGGGCGTGCCCGCCTCGGTAATGCCGATATGCAGGGGATAGGGCATCTTTTCCGCGATGCTCTGGTAGGCTTCAATGGTAGTCGGCACATCAAAAGCTTTCAGTGAGACCTTGATAAGGTCGAAATCAAGGCTCTCCAGCAGGCTTATCTGCTCTAAAGCAGCCTCTACCATCCTTTCGGCGATGGTTAAATCAGGATTGCCGGTCCCGGGCAGGCTGCCGGCATTCACCCCGATGCGGACAGGCGCGCCCCTTTCCCTGGCCGCCAGGGCTACCGCCTTTACTTTCCCCGGCTCACCGATATTGCCCGGATTGAGGCGAAGTCCGTCAGCACCGGCTTCCAGCGCCGTCAAAGCCAGACGGTAGTCGAAGTGAATGTCGGCGACCAGCGGAATCTTAATGCCCTTCTTTATCGCCGCGATAGCGCGGGCGGCGGCGTCATCGGGCACGGCCACCCGCACCAGTTCACAGCCGCCGTCTTCAAGCTCCTTAATCTGCTCGATGGTGGCTCTGGCATCGCGGGTATCGGTCTTGGTCATCGACTGCACCACGATGGGAGCGCCGCCGCCGATGGTTACCCCGCCAATTTGAATCGCCCTGCTCATTCGCCGCGACTTCATGGTATCAGAACCCCCCGGTTATAAGACGAACAATATCATTGTAGGTAATTGCGAGCATAGCCGCCATCAGTGTCATAAAGCCGATAAGGTGCACAATCCCCTCTACTCTGGGGGAAATGCGCTTACCTCGCCGTATCCACTCCAGCAGAACGAAGGCAATACGCCCCCCGTCCAGTGCCGGCAGCGGGAAGATATTGATTATAGCCAGGTTCATACTGAAAAAGGCAGCGAAATCCAGCAAATAGCTGATCCCACTCCGGGCGACTGCGCCGACAACCGGAGCGATACCCACTGGCCCGCGGATGTCTACCGGTACAACACCCGTAAACATGCCTATAATTGCGTTTTTATACACCATATAAGTCTCAATGCATTCACTTACACTCATGGGTATCGCTTCCCAGAATGGATAGCTTTCAGAACTACTGGTCGGCTCCAACAGTACAGGAAGTATACCTACCGCTCCCTGCCCCTCTGGCGGTCGCCACCTTGGAGTCAACCGGACAGTCTCTCGAGTCGCGTCGCTGTGCTCAACAAGTATGTCAATCTCCTGGCCGAGATTGAGAAGTATATATCGCCTCACATCGCCGTCATGCTTTATTTCCCTATCGTCAACCATGAGTATGGTATCACCAACTACAATACCCGCCTGCTCCGCCGGCGAGTTGGCAGCTACCTCTGTCACCAGCACCTGGCCGGATACAACATTGTGAGGAATCATAAAGGCAATGGTAAAAAGGAGGATTGGTAATATGGCATTCATAATCGAGCCGGAAGCGAGCACCAACACCCTGACCCAGTAACTTTTACCTGCCAGGCTCCCCGGGACATTCGGGTCTTCCTCACCCGCCAGCTTCACAAAGCCACCAAGAGGTAGAGCATTTATGGAATATGTCGTTCCCCCACGCTTTATACTAAGAAGCCGCGGGGGGAAAAAGAGGCCGAACTCCTCAACCCTGACGCCGGTGGCTCTGGCGGTAAAGAAGTGCCCGCACTCATGAGCCAGGACAAGCACTATCAGAACGGCGAGGAAGGCAACTATGGTAATCAGTATATCCACCCGTATCAATCATCTCCGCAAATAAGATTGAGAATTCTTTCTCTGGCCCAGGCACCAGCCGCCATAATTTCATTTAAGTCGGGATGGTCGACTTTCTTGTGCTGCTCAAGTACCCGCTCGACAAGATGAGCAATATCCATAAATCGAATACGCCCCGACAGAAATAGCTCCACAGCCGCCTCATCGGCAGCACAGAGTACCGCCGGGCAGGTGCCACCACTTTTACCCGCCTCGATAGCCAGCCGCAGACAGGGAAATCTATCGGTATCCGGCGGCTCGAAGGTCAGGCCGGTAAGATTGGCCCAGTCAATAAAGGGAAGGGCAGGATTGGCGAGACGGTCGGGATAAGACAGCGCGTACTGAATAGGTAAGCGCATATCGGGATAGCTCAACTGCGCCTTGACCGAACCGTCGATGAATTCCACCATGGAGTGAATAATACTCTGGGGATGAAGCAGCACCTCAATATTATCAACAGGTATATTGAACAGCCAGTGAGCCTCGATAACTTCAAGCCCCTTATTCATCAGGGTAGCCGAATCAATGGTCACCTTTTTACCCATTTGCCACGAAGGGTGTTTCAGGGCCTGTTCTACGGTTATCCCAGCCATCTGCGCCTCGGAATAGTCACGGAATGGCCCCCCGGATGCGGTCAGGATAATCCGGCGTGCCGTTTGCCTTTCTCCGTTAAGGCACTGCCATATGGCGCTGTGCTCACTATCTACGGGCATGATTCGGGCGCCGCTCTGCCCGGCCTCACCGATGATTATTTCCCCGGCCACCACCAGCGATCCCTTATTGGCGAGGGCGACGTTCTTACCGGCTTTCACCGCCGCCAGGGTCGCGCTTAAACCGGCTGTTCCCGATGTGGCCATAACCACGGTATCCACATCAGGGTGACGGACCATATCTTCCAGCGATAGAAATCGACACCCCATAGCACTAAGACGAGTTCGCGTCTCCTTATCTTTGTTATCTGACGAATAGTAGAAGAATTTCGGCTTGAACTCGCTTATCTGCTCTGCCAGCAAAGCCGTATTCCTGCCGGCGGCCAGCCCGACCACGCGAAACCGCTCCGGCAGGGCACGAACGACATCAAGTGTCTGCCGGCCTATGGAGCCGGTCGACCCCAGAACCGCCAGCCGCTTTACCGGACTACTCATAACACCTATTATGATACTACAAAAGTCCGTTTGAAGCTATTTTATGAGGGGTCTTTATCTACCTCACCCCCTTTGTCCCCCTCTCCTTACGAGGTATCAAAGGAGAGGGGGAGAGATTTTAGAGAGGGGCTTCGCCCCTCTTGGACTCCCTTTATATTTACTTGAGGGCATAAGGGAAAATGTAAATGGCAAATAAAATTGGTGTGGTATAATTGAAGTGGGAGTTTAATTATGCCAGGAAGACAACATGCTGATTGTGCTGGTTTGCGGGTTAAGGCCGTCCCGATTAGCGAGCGAGGCTTATATTTTACAGATGAGACCATAGAAGTAACTTTTCAGTTTGAAAACCTATTAGAGAAACGACTAAAAGGGGAGGTTACTTTTTTTTATGGGTTTGGCCCTTCGGGATTGGACGGGAAAACTTGTGAAACAGTTGAGTTTGATTTGGAACCAAAGGAAAAAAGTAGCTACAATGGTTTAAAAAGGCTCGTGGGTTTTCAGGGGAATGGTGTCATAGGCATGTTTTTACCAGTATGGGATGAGCAAAATGCTATTAAGTCTGATAATGATGAAGAGAGGACTCTGAAATTGCCTCAAACATCAAATCAGTTTCATACCTTATACACTTTTGTAACAATGGAAAGAGAGTTCCATGAACGATTTCATGCTCGACCAGAAAATATCATGAATGAAACTAAGGCGCTAACAAAGCATGTAAGGACTTTAACGATAGTAGTTCTGATTCTGGCTGGTCTCAGTGTAGTTATGGCAGTGCTTCAAGCACTTGGAATTCTACCACCTATGAAGGTTCACGTCGTCCCGTAATCTATGGTGTTGAAGGAGGTTCATCATGCCAGCAAAGAAACCCAAAATGTCTCCACATAATGCAACCATTAAAAGAGACGCTAACAAGTTGAAAAAAGAGAACTTCAATGTTATGGCTGCGATACCACAATTCCCAGAACCGCCACCTATTGGCAGCCAAAAACGAAAAATCGACTTGTTTGCACAGAAGCGCAACAAAATTATTATGCGAGAATATCAAACACCGGCAGATGAAGCTGCGAGCAAGGAACAGATAAGCTCGTATAAACGGTCTGCTGCACAAAGAAGGCGATACGGCAAGAAGGTGGATTTTGAGGTCATTGAAGTTCCTGAGAAATAATATTTAACATATGATTGCACAGCGTAACCCTACTGGTAATTGGCACTGTCTTGTCTCAGAAGGCGGCAGGATATAACCATAGACGACGTTAAAGTCTATATAGAGAGGGTTACACCCGAGGAAATAGAACTGAGGGTATAGCCGTGTTGTAAATCCTCACATCCACTTCTCCCACTTCACCTTTCCTCAGGATTTACTATCCTCATCCAGCTCAACATCCGGCATCCTGGGCAGGTCAAGCGGGTGAGTATCGCGCTTCAGTTCGTTGAAGGCTGAGATTGAGTTGAAGAAAACTCTCGCTTCACCGCAGTATTGGCATATCCCCCGGCTTTTAGGGCCGTTGGCGATTTCAATTTCCCAGTAGTGATGACACTGTTCTTCAGCTGGCTTTTCTTCAATTTTTTCTTTAACTTTCTGTTTCATCGCATACCCTCTATCCAGCACTCATGACTATTCTATGCCGGGAGCCGGTTCCTGTATGCGACTTTTGTCCCAAACAGGACAGACTGATAGGGGAGCAGCGAGGAGAGAAACGTAAAACAGGTTGAGAGGTAATCGGGGGGGGGACTGTGATGATGGATAAGCAATTAGAAAAGGCTTATGCCGAATCCTGATTCTTCTCAATAATTATCTCGAAGGGGCAGCTTATGGCCCCGGTGGGGCATACAAGCTCGCACAGGGTGCACCAGTGACACTCTTCAACCTCGACAGCCGTGACAATATTATCTGTCAGCACAAGGCCGCCGCAGATACAAACGCTGACACATAAGCCGCATCCCTGGCACTTATCCCTGTCTATTAACGGCATTTCCATCATCTGTCAGCCTCCGTATCTAATTTATTCTAGGCAGAAGACCCGCCTGTTGTCTGCGACCTTTGTCTCACGAGGTTACCCCCGCTATTCGCCTGAGGGCGTCAGGATTGGTAACAATAATGCGGTGCCGGTCTATTCTGATGGCACCCTCTTCTTCCAGGGTCTTGATTGATCTGCCTACCATTTCACGGGCGGTACCAATCATCGCCGCCATCTCCTGCTGGGTAAGACGCGGCCTCTCGCCAGTTCCGTCCCCGGCGTACTCGAGCAGCATCCTGGCTACCCTGCCGGTGACATGCCGGAAAGACAGGTCTTCAACCAGTGACACCAGATGCTGTACCCTCTGTGATAGAATCTGAATTACATTCAGGGCTACCTGCGGGTGCTCCCGGATGACAACTTCCAGGTCACTCTTTTTTATCATGTTCAGAACAACCGCTCCCATAGCTCCGGCACTGGCCAGGTTGACGCCGCCGCTAAAAACGGGGACATCATTGAAGGATTCACCGGGACGTATGATTTGAAGAATCTGTTCCTTACCGTCAGGAGATATCTTGAAGACTTTAACCACACCGGCAACAACAAAGCACAGCGTCTCCGCCGGCTCACCCTCGAACAGGACTATCTCCCCTCTCCCGGCTTTCTTCTCGAAGATATACTTCCCGACCGAATCGAGCCCGGACTGGCTTAGCCCGGAAAAGTAGGGTATGGACTTTATAAACTCTATTTGAGCCACCATGTCTGTCCGAACGCACTCCTGGTACCCGCTTGAGATTACTGTAAGGATTATATCAACTCTATGGATATTCGGCAAAGTGGAGCGCCCGGCCATAAGAGATAAAAAGATGAGGGCATTGTGTAACTTCAAGTGTCGCCGCTAGTTCGCCCTGTGGAAGTAATAGCCAACACCGGGTTCGGTTAAAATATATCTGGGCCGGGCGGGGTCCGGTTCTATCTTCTGACGTAAATGCGAAATGTAAATGCGCACGTAGTCCACGTCATCAATGTATTCCCAGCCCCATACGTTTTCCAGGACCTGCTGGTGAGAAAGGACGTGGTCGGCATTTTCAACAAGTAAGGCCAGGAGACGGAATTCCCGCGGGGTAAGCTTCAACCGCTCCCCCTTTACCATAACCCTTCGCTCCGCCACATCCACGGTGAGGTAATCGTTAGCGAAGAGAGTTCTTTTCTTTTCATCCAGATATGACGGTTTCTCAGCGCGCCGTAACGCCGCCCGGACCCTGGCCAGCAGCTCCCTGTTCCCCAGCGGCTTGGTCAGATACTCGTCAGCACCGGATTCAAGACCGCGCACAACATCGTCCTCGGTGTTCCGCTTGCCGGTGAGCATGATAATGGGTATATCGGTGACCTCACGGATACAACTGCATGTCTGCCAGCCGTCAATCCCGGGCATCATTACATCCAGAAGGACGAGGTCAGGCCTATGCTCATACACTATGCGGAGGGCTTCCTGCCCGTTATTTGCCTTGAGCACCATGTAACCATTACTGCTCAGAACCTGTTCAGCCAGCCTGAGCTGGGCCGGTTCGTCATCAACGACAAGTATCTTCTTGGTCATGGTCATGCCCCGTGTGATGTTAGTTCCTGTCTTCTCTTGCCAACAGCATCTCTACGGTTACAGCCGGTAACTGGCCGGTATTCACAGGCTCCGGCAGAAAGACATCAGACCCGACTTTATTGAGTTTTGCGCGATTCTATTTCAAATTGCTTAAGAATATCATCAATCAGATGCAACAGACGCTTACCACTGCCCAGAATATCATTTAAGCTGCGCCTTTGCTCCTCATTGATTTTTCCCGGAACTTCATCCAGCATCAATTCGGCGAAGCCAATAATTATGTTAAGCGGTACCCGTAACTCATGGGACATTCCGGCTATTAACTCGGACTTTATCCGGATAGCCTTCTTCAACTCCTTGTTGGCGTCAAATAACTGCTTATTGGAATACTGCAAGCTCTCTATGAGTCTCTTGCTCTCCTCT
>JAUWYU010000004.1 GCA_030615655.1 Dehalococcoidia bacterium | reverse complement strand
ATAAGAATAGTGATGCTGGTAGCTGTGCTGCTTTCTGGACTGGTCATTGCCGGTTGTCCCTCGGGTTCTGTTTCTGAAGGAGTTCCCGCGCCGGGCGGGTCGGCACCAGATTTCCAGCTAAAAAGTCTTGAAGGAGAGACGGTTTCTCTCGATAGCCTGAAGGGTCGGCCGGTGATGGTTAATTTCTGGGCAACGTGGTGCGGCTCATGCCGCGTGGAGAGGCCCTTCATACAGGAGATATATGAAGACCCGGCATGGTCAGAGCAGGGGCTGGTGATACTGGCTGTCAATCTTAGGGAGTCTTCTTCTTTAGTGTGGAGCTTTATGGATTACTACGGTCTTACCTTCATGGTGCTCCTTGATACTCGGGGAGAGGTAGGCATGATGTATAATGTATCAGGGATTCCGACCACTTATTTTATTGATAAAGATGGTATAATAAAGGATGTAAAGATAGGGACTTTCAGGAACAAAGCGGAAATAGAACAGATATTATCGAAACTGGTAGCCGGAGAATAGTCTTAAGGGAGATAGATATGGATGATGTCCTCAGTGAAGCCTACGGGATAGTCCAGTGCAAGGAATGTCCCTGGTATAAAACCTGTGTCATGCCGATGAAATTCACCGCCGAGGATATTCGACGGCAACTGGAGTCATCAGCACCGGGGATGAATATTACTCCGCAGATGGACCTTGGAATGCAGAACCTGCTGTCCAGCATGGCGACGGCGGCGCAGAACTCATTGCTGGAAGGGTGTCCCGTCTTCATCGAGCGCCTGCGTTCCAGTCCTCAGCTTGCCCAGCGTCTCAAGGAAGTAATGCAGAACTGGGGCAGCGAGGAGAAGCCGGCGGAACAGAGTTAGCATCTATTCTGAAGGTTAATGATTCAAAGTTTTAGCGCTTCTCTCTCCTCCACCGATAGACTCGCTTTGTAGTCCTCCAGTTTATTTATGCCCTTATCAGTTACGGTTACTTTATCGTTCTTGACGTCGATGTAGCCCATAAGCTCAAGTTCCCCGACCAATACCGAGATAATATTCTGCCCCAGAGAAGGATAGATGTCGTCTCTTTCATCCCTGGAGAACTCGTTAATTATCATGTCTATAGCAGTTCCCGGTTTCTGAGCGACTTTATTTAATATCGACATTGACCTTCTATAATAGGGGAGGGCATCACCTCTATCAGCCAAATCAAACGCTTCTACTGTAAACTGAACCAGTGTATGACTATCACCACAGGTCAGCGAGATTGCCTTCTTTTCCTTACCTTTGCCGATAATGTATTTTCCGCCGGGAGGATTATCGAATAAAGTCTCGTCGGCAACGAACTTATAGTTTTCCTCCGGTCTTTCCGGCGTGGGTCTGAATCCGACACCATCGTATTTTGTATAGGCCGGGTCATATACACTCTGAGGGGAATGCCAGAAGGGGTAGTAGCTGCCGGGTATTTCTCCTTCCTTGTGCCTGCCGCCGGAGGCAAAAAGGGCGGAAAGCGCCTGACTGAATGGCGACATCATGTTAGGACATACTCTTCCGGCGATTGTTTCACCGTCGAAAACGATTTCGTCACCTATCTTATAACGAAAATGGCAGGGGCCTTTCGTCTCGTCCTTGCCGTAACCGACTACCGTTGCTTTTACTTTAAACATCGTGACTCCTTTATTGCTTCTATTCGGCTTTTAAAATTTCTACAGTAATGGTTTATAGATAAATACACGATATCATTTTCTATCACGGCGTGTTTGCCTCGGCCAGTGCCGTGAGGCGGCGGTAGCTTTCGCCGGGCTGCGGCTGGAGAAATATGGCGCTGCCGATATAGATGACGTCAACTCCGGTGCGGGCAATCTCGGCGATATTACCTTCCTTTATGCCGCCGTCAATGCCTATCTCCATCCCCGGGTAAGCGCTGCGGAAGGCTACTATCTTGTCCAGGACTTCAGGTATGAACCTGGCGCCGTAGAATCCCGGGTTAACTGACAGGAAAAGCACGCTGTCCAGGTCGTTGACCAGAGGGGTAATGGTGGAGATGGGGGTTTCCGGATTGACGGCCAGCCCTACCTCCATGCCGAGATTTCTGACCAATGAGATGACCTCTGGCGGCGAGGGAGTGGCTTCATAGTGAAAGACTATTTTCTGCGCTCCCGCCTTCCGGAAATTTTCCAGGTGGGTCTCCGGTTTCAGTACCATGAGATGTGCCTCCCAGGTCAGCTTCATGGTGAGCCTGGTTATATGCTCACAGGTTACGCTTCGCGAAGGTACGAATTGGCCGTCCATGATATCAAACTGGGCATAGCCGGTAAAGGTCTCCGTCTGACGCACCAGTTTTTCCAGTGTCCTGGGGTCATCGGTAAGGATAGCCGGTACCGTACGGATATTTTTACTCATGTTGCCTCCTGAAAAAATACTTGAGTAGGGATACTGGAATCGGGAGTGCTTCTGCTGCCGTTATTGTAGGTGTGGACCAGGTATGATGTCAAGGGCAAGCAGGCCGATTCTTTATATAAAATTAACCAGACCTTTATGTAATCTTTATGGTCTTTATATCGACGTTTATAATCGTGTGTCAGAATTAACTTATAGTCTGGGATTATACGCTTGCTAAGATTGGGGGATAATTACGTTGAAGATGGCCATTAGCTTTATCTGTGGAATAATGGTCTGCGGCTTGCTTCTATTTGGTGCCAAGACGGTTATCCCGATACGGGCTGAAACCGACAATATAAGCGAATTATCGGGGAATGTGACTCAGAGCTTCCTGGACCTTCTGCCGGATATTGAGAAGATATATCGAGAGTCTCTTATTCAGCCGTTTCTGAAGGTTAAGAGCAAAATTTACGACGAAGATATCGCCGAGTTTTATAGTGAGCTGTTAGATAACACGATTCTCAGCGAGCTGGGGAATGGGGGCGATTAGGGCGAGGCTGGTTCTAAATAATAGTGGAGGCTGCCTTTTCAGCAACCTCCACTCACAAGACTGACGGGTATCGAACTCAACTCATTTGCGGTGATCACCACCGTATCAGGCCTCTGTTATTCAGACCGGCCTCTTATTTAATTGTTCGAGTCGAGTCCGTCTTCCACTCGCCCTGCCAAAAAACAGGGCATCACCTGTCCACCTGCCAAACTCCTAGTAATCCGTGAAGTCTCATCATACACCTCCCGAAGCGAATTCAGGTTGTGCCTTGAGCTTCTGGCCTATTTTAGTACAATACATGCCATTTGTCAAGATTAGCTCAGCTTGGCAGATATTTTGTTTACGAAATATTTACTATTTTGTGATTACTGCATGGTACAGCCGCCGTCAACGCAGATAATCTGGCCGACAATATCTTCGGAAACGTCGGATACCAGGAAGGTTACCGTATTAGCTATATCCTGGGGGGTGGCACCTCTGCCTATCGGGGTTTCCGGTATGAAACGCTTTAGTAGTTCCTCGGGGTCGGTCTTATCAAAATTAGTAATCGACCATCCCGGAGCGACACTGTTAACCGTTATTCCCTGTGATATAACCATCTTCGCCAGGCCTCTGGTGAAGACGTACATTGCCGCCTTGGACATACCGTAAGTGGATACGCCGGGGAAAGACTGCTTGGCGACACTGGATGTTATATTGATAATCTTGCCGTACTTGCGCTCCATCATGCCTGGGAGCACCGCCTGGCAACAGAACATGGTGCCCTTGATATTTAGATTTAAGTCTTTGTCCCAGGTCTCTTCTTTCTGGTTCAGGAAGAAGCCTCCCATGTGCATGGCGCCAGCATTGTTTACCAGTATATCTATCCTGCCGAATTCGGCCAGGGCCTTCTTGAACATTTCGTCCACTTCGGCCTTCTTGGTGACATCGGCTTTAATGGCTATGGACTTACGCCCCAGAGCCGCGACCTCATCTGATGTTTTCTGGGCGCCTTCTATGTGTAAAGCATTTACGATTACGTCGCAGCCTTCCCTGGCCAGAGTCAGTGCTATTGCCTTGCCGAACCCTATCTGGCTGCCGGCACCGGTGACCAGTGCTACCTTGTCTTTAAGTCCCAGGTCCATGATTACCTCCTTACATAGTTAACATATGATTACATTATCGAGCCGCCGGAAACATGAAGGACCTGCCCGGTGATATAGCCGGAGATGTCTGACGCGAAGAAGATGGCGGCGTTGGCGATATCTGCCGGTGTGGCACCTCTGCCCATCGGTATTTGCTTGGCCAGCATGTCCACCACCGCCTGTTTATCGGGGGCCTTGATGAAATTGGTAGGTGAGGGGCCGGGGGCGACACAGTTAACCCGTATGCCGATCTTGGCTTCCACGGTAGCCATCTGTTTGGTGAAGGTATCAATGGCGGCCTTAGCCATAGCGTACGTGGACACACCGTGACTGTACATATGGCTGCTGCCAGAGCCGATGTTGACAATGACACCGTAATTCTGGTTTTTCATGTAGGGGAGAACTGCCTGGCTGACGAGCATCGTGCCATAGAGGTTCAGGCCGACTTCCTTATCCCAGAGCTCTTCCTGTTGTGATTCCAGGGGGCCTCCACCGAGGATAGCACCGGCGACGTTGAGAAGGATGTCAATCTTGCCGTACTCGTCGATAACCTTCTTGACCATTTCCTGGACTTCAGCTTTGTTTGTAACATCTGATTTAACAGCTATGGACTTGCAGCCGAGGGCTTTCACCTCTTCTGCGGTTAATTTTGCGTCATCGAGATTGATATCGGTGATGGCAACCGCGTCGCACCCTTCTTTCGCCAGTAGAAGAGATATCGCTTTGCCAAATCCTATCTGGCTGCCGGCACCGGTGACCAGCGCTACCTTGCCTTTAAAACCCAGGTCCATTGTTTCCTCCTGTTATTATATGATTTGCAGACATCATTATATAACATATTGAAGGGTATAGTGAAATCACGCGATTTATTATAGATTTACCGGTTCGTGGGGCACTGTGGGATAGTCCGGGCTATATCTTTAATTTAAGGGGTTCCTCGTACCTGAGGGGTGACGAAGGCTTACCAGTTGCTTAATCGCGGTGCTTCAAATCATCCAAGCTATAGCCCTAAATAGGCTTTCCTCACGTGATCGCTTTTGAGGAGCTCTTTGCAGGTTCCGTCCAGAGTCACCCGGCCGTTTTCCAGCACGTATGCCCGGTCGGCTATCTCCAGGGTATGTCGAACATTTTGCTCAATCAGAAAGATAGTGATTCCCTGCTCACGGAGGGATTCTATTATTTGAAAGACTTCTAATACCAGTCTCGGTGCCAGACCATTTGACGGCTCATCGATAATGCACAGTTTCGGCCTTGACATAAGACCCCGACCCATCGCCACCATCTGCTGCTCGCCACCGCTCAGAGTTCTGGCCAATTGTCCTGCTCTTTCTTTTAATATCGGAAATGTCTGATATATTTGTTCGAGAGTTTGGTCCTTCTGGCTCCAGGCTCGCTTGGGATAGGCACCCATCTCCATGTTCTCCCGGACTGACATGTCGGTAAAGAGTCTTCTGCCCTCGGGTATGTGAGAAATTCCGAGTTCTACAATGGTGTGCGATGACAGGCCGTCTATCCTCTGACCGAGGAATGTAATGCTACCTGAGGTGGGATGAATCAAACCGGATATGGTATGGAGAAGTGTCGATTTACCGGCACCGTTAGCACCGATCAAAGCGACTATTTCCCCCTCCTCGACGGTTAAACATACCTCCCACAAGGCTTGAATATTGCCATAGAATGTGGATAAATTGTTAACTTCCAGCATCAGCCTGCTCTCCTAAGTAGACTTCAACGACCTTTTTGCTGTTGGCGATTTCCCGTGGCGTTCCTTCGGCAATCTTCTCGCCGTGGTGGAGCACGATAATCCGTTCACATACGCTCATGATGGCTTTCATGACATGCTCGATCATTACAATGGTAATTCCTTTGTCCCGAATCCTCTTTACCAGTTCCATAGCCTGGGCCATCTCGGTGGCGTTTAACCCTGCCATCAGCTCATCAAGCAGCAACAGTTCCGGCCTGGTTGCCAGCGCCCTGGCTACCTCAAGTCGCTTCTGGTTGGCCAGGGTTAAGTCCTTGGCCGGAGTGGCACTCATGGCTGATAATCCTACGAACTCCAGCAATTCCGCAGCTTCCCGGGCGATGTCGGCTGATGACATACCGGGTAGCGTCCCGAAGAACGAGCCCAACCGTACATTCTCGAGGACTGGCATATTGGTGAAGATTTTAACCATTTGAAATGTCCTGGCTACTCCCATCCGGCAGATTTGATATGGTTTTTTGCCGGTAATGTTTTCACCTTTAAATTTTATTACCCCCGGTTTGGGAACAAGAGATGCCGATATTAGATTGAACAGCGTTGTTTTACCGGCTCCGTTGGGACCGATGAGACCCACGATTTCGCCCTCATCGACATGGAAGTCGACATTGGAAACGGCGGCCAGTCCCCCGAAATATTTGGTTACACCTTCACCTTCAAGTATGCGCACGTTTATCTCCCTAGGCACTCCTCTGGGCAATATATACTCCCTCTTCTTATGAAGAAGAACCGGAGTGATATATGCTCAGAAGCTTCGTCCCATTCTAGATTCCCTTTATAATAATTATATCCCAAAATAACCACTTCTCAATTCTCCTAAATAAGCCAAAAGAAGCAGAATTAAATAAAACGCGATTACAATAATGGTTACTACGCCTCCAACTTTGAGATGAACTCTTGCACCTCGTCTTTCTCTAAAAATGAACCAACTTACTAGCCCGCCTAAAATACCAAACAAAAAAGAGAAAATAAGTGTCCAACTCGGCGTTGATTTTTCTTGAGGCCCTTCTTTTAAGGATGCCAACAATCGTTGTATCATTCCCACCAGTCCACTGGGCATGAATACCATCACCATCACTAATACGAGGCCGAAAGTGAACATGTAGGCAAAGGGAAACTCGGTTTTTAGGAACTCCTGCAGGTAGGCAAAAACAGCCGCGCCTATTATAGGACCATAAAACTGCCCCAGGCCACCAAAGATAGCCATTAAAACCGGCATGAAGGAAAGGAGTGGATTAAAGGCAATATATGGGTCGATATATATCAATTTCGAGGCCATGATTGCCCCCGCCGCCCCCATGAAAACGGCGCTGATGGCAAAGATAATAACCTTCACCAGAGTGACATTTATGCCAATGTGCGCCGCCGCCTCCTCGTTCTCTCCGATACTCTGCAGGGCCAGGCCAAATCTAGAGCGCCGGATAAAGTAGGCGGTAAGCAGTGTCGCCACGAAAATAACCAGCATGACGTAATAAATATAGTTGTTATCTAAAGTGGCAACGAATCGGCCTCGCGTGGCAGTTATGTTCATCTCAAACCAGAGGAGAAAACGCTGGATGAGCAAAACGAGCCCGAAAGTAAAGATGGCAAAATATATACCCTTTAGCCTTAAGGTCAGGGCACCAACGAGAAGACCGAGTATGAAACTGATTATACCGGCAATAACGATAATGAGCGGCAGGGGTAATACCGCCCCCGTCATCGGAAATAATATAGCTGAAGTATATACGCCGACCCCGAAGAAGGCTGCCGAAGCCAGTGACATGTAGCCGGTAGGACCGGAGAAGATAGTCCAGCTTACGGTGATAAGTATATACATTAAGATGAAAGTCAGTAGTACGACGTAATAAGACCCAACCCATTGGGGCAAAGTAGCTAACGCAGCTAAGACTACTAAAAGAGATATCCCCCATATCTGGAATCTTTTATTAGATGTAAATGTGGTAATATCCATTTCTCTACTTTCCCATAATTCCTTTCGGTCTTACCAGGAGCAAGATTATGAAGATGAGATAGTAGGCAACCATAGATAAGCCCGGGTCAAAATAGGTTACGATGCTGCCAACAATACCCAGTATAAAACCACCGATAAAGCTGCCAACGATGCTGCCCATACCACCCAAGACGACCACAACGATGGCAATTATAGTATAGTGCAGACCCATAGATGCATTAATGGGGTAGCACATGCTTAGTAGTACGCCGGCAACACCAGCCATCAAGGCACCAAAGCCAAAGCATATAGCCAGCACTCGCTTGATGTTTACCCCCATCAGTCCCGCCGTCGCCGGGTCTTGGGCGGCTGCCCGGATGGCTTTGCCCAGGCGAGTGAGGGCTAAAAAGATATAAAAGATAACACTTATGACCACGGTAAAGCCCAGGGTTACCAGGCGGTTGGTGGCAACTGTCACCGTCCCCAAATGGATCGGTGAAGCCAAATAAGTATAGCCATGTATATTAGAACCCCAGATTATCAAGGCTATATATTGAATGACGAAGAGGAGACCAAAAGCGGCTAAAATAGAATTGCCCTCAAAGGCATCTAATGACGGTGCCTTGATTCTAATATAGTTGAACATAGCCTGATAAAGTATAAAACCTATTATGAAGGCACCAGGACCGACAATCATAAGGGAAATCAGCGGGTTAACGCCTGCCTCAAACAGCACCCAGGTGACGAAAGCTCCGATCATAATAAATTCGCCGTGAGCTACGTTCAGCACCCGGGCAACACCATACTGCAGGCTCAAGCCTATGGAAATAAGGGCAAAAATGCCGCCCAGCAATAAACCGGCAACCACTACGTCTAGAACTGTTTCCATAATAATAGCTTTTTGGCTTTGACAATCACAGGTACAGGCTGCCTATAAGGTGCAGGAAAAGTCCTGGGAGGAAACAACCACCCTCAAGAGGTGTTATGATACACCTTCTAGACAGCCTGCCTGATATTATTACAATACTCTATATTATTATTATACTCTATGTTTACTCGGCTACTGGCCAATCCGGCTTGGGATAGATAGGAGGTGCGGTGCGCTTCGCTCCATATATGTTCGGAGGGTCGATGACTTCAGGAACACCGCTTTGCCACTGGCCAATCTCACCGGCATGACACTCAATGGCCAGAAGTCCGCCACCGTCACCGAATATATCGAACCAGGTGGGTCCCAGGACCGTATCGTACGTCTTGGTGGCCATGAGGTCCCTGATTACTGACTGGTCAAGGGTGCCGGCTTCGACGATAGCCTGCTCAAAGAACTGCAGTCCGCCCCAATAGAGTATATGGCCCCACCAATCACCTATTCCCGGGTCGTAGTAGGAGGTGAATAAATCATAGAATTCTTGGGCTCCTGGAGCAGATTTCGTGTTCCAGGCACCTTCAAACATTAATCCCTCTATGTTAGGACCAAAAATGCCTGGCATAGCAGCGATATTGCCCCCGGGGCCGACCAGAATGGCGTCGAAGTTAATGCCCATACCTATCATGGTCCCTATAATGAGGAAGTTCTGATCGGGATAGGCGAACATGCACAAGGCATCGGCACCGGAATCCTGAGCCTCCAGCAAGAGTAGCGAGACGTCAGAAACGTCCGGCGGGACGCTCTTAGACATCACCACCTCAACTCCGGCATTGGCAAATTCTACACCCGCCACACCGGAATACTCTATGCCGTGAAGGTCTTGGATCCAGATCATCGCCACTTCCTCAATGCCCAGTTCCAGACAAAGGTCAGCGAAAACCGGTATCTGGTAGCGGTCGGAGTAATTCAGGGTGCCAAAGAAGTAGGGCAGAGCAGGCAGCATATCCATGATAGTGGTGGCGCCACCCTCGGCCCCCAGCAGTATATACTCGTACTTATTGAATATGGGAGCGGCGGCAAACAGCGAAGCGGTAGACGCGGGGGGTAGACAGAAGTCAACCTTGTCCACCGTCATCAGTCTTTCCAGTTGTCGGGTCATCGTGGCTATATCACTGGTGTCGTCATATATGTAGTCTTTATATACTATAGGCAATTTCCTGCCATACTCCTCGATATATAGCCCGCCATCGGCATTTACCTGTTCAATCCACATCTTATAGATTGGGCCGAACCCCACTTCCTCCCAAATAGAATTGGCACCGGTCAGAGGTCTTGACCCACCAATAACGATATTCTCTCTAGTATAGTAGTCGTCAGGCTGGCCCGGTGCTAGTTCTGGTTCTGTTACTTCTGGTTCTGTTACTTCTGGTTCCGTTACCACTGGTACCGTTACCGCTGGTTCTTCTTCTTCATCGCCGCAGCCAGGAATAACGGTTAAAAGGAGTATCAAGCAAATCGATAACGGTAGAGCGTATTTTTTAATTATCTTCCACATATGTGAACCTCCTCTTTATTAGCAATTTACCACTTCATTGGCTCATGTGTCTTCCATAAATATCACCTCCCAGGCTAGAAGGTTGTTTTATTTAACTGGAACATTAGAACTATATCATGGCAATCGGCAGATTTCAATATAGAATTATCTATGAGACTATAGATAACATTATGAATTATGTAGTTAACAGAAGTCAACATGAATCAAGTATATCTTCCATTCAATTCATCGAACCAACCACGCCGCATCCGCGTGTCAGTTCGATTTTCAGTGTTGGCCTTACTATCAGCTTTGACAACATTATAATATGCTTACAGTAATTGTCAAGTAGCGGTAGCTATAAATTCATAAAAATTCCAAAAATAAGTAGCATTATCATATATGTAATCTTTCGGTTTGGAAACCACCAGCCGTGACCTGACCCCACTGATAATACCGACTTTAGCAGTCCTGAAATCAAGGCAGATTAAATGCGGAGCGGCTGGGGGGAGAGTTTGAGCTCTTGGAGAATCGGCGGGCTGGGATTATTGTTCAGCATAGACATGGCATTTGATCCGTTGCTGCCCTATTACCCTTACCTCTGGCACTTCTTTCGAGCATATATCCTGTACGTCGGGGCAGCGCGTGTGGAACCGGCACCCGGGAGGAGGATTCAACGGCGACGGCATCTCCCCGCTCAGTATTATCGGTTCTACCCCCTTGTCCTCATCCTCAGGCAGTGTCAACATCGATGCTGATATCAGTGCCCTTGTGTACGGATGCAAAGGCCGTTCAAATAGCTCCTCTGCCTCCCCATATTCCACTATCTCCCCCAGATACATTATGGCCACGCTGTGGCTCATAAACCGCACCGTTGCCAGGTTATGCGCGATAACCAGATAGCTCAAATTGTACTGGTCTTGAAGGTCTTTCAGCAGATTCATAATCTGTGCCCGAATCGACACGTCCAGAGCCGACACGGGCTCGTCCAGCACTACCAGACTGGGGTTCAACGCCAGGGCACGCGCTACCGCAATCCGCTGCCGTTGCCCGCCGCTGAACTCGTGCGGGTAGTAATCGGCTTGATTCGGTGAGAGCCCTACCTGGTCGAGCAATTCCAGTACCCTGCTCCGAATCTGCCCCTTCGTTCGTTTTGTGTTCACAACCAGCGGCTCGGCGATAATATCTCTCACCCGCATCCTCGGGTTCATGGAGCTCCACGGATTCTGCTGTACTGACTGTACCCTTGGCCGGTACTCCGTCTTCAGTTGCGACTTAGAAAATCGGTAGACATCCTTCCCTTCGAAGAGAATAGTCCCGGAAGTCAGTTTCTCCAGCAGCAGCACCGCCTTGGCCGTGGTCGTCTTCCCGGCACCCGATTCTCCTACGAGGCTCAACGTCTTGCCCCGTTCTATCGTGAATGATATGCCGTCCACAGCCCTTACCCAACCTATGATGCGCTTGAGAAGACCCTTGGTAACAGGGTAGTACTTCTTAAGGTCGCGCCCTTCCAATATTACATCTGCCATGGTCTACTTCACTCCCCAACAAGATACAGAGTGCCCGTCGCTTATTTCCACTGTAGGGGGCTGTTGCTGATGACAAACCTCCTGTACGTCGTGGCAGCGAGGGGCGAACCGGCAGCCGGGAGGCAGGTTCAACAGTGAGGGAGGCTGCCCTTCAATCGAGTACAGCCGGTCATCCTTCCGGTCCAGATGCGGCACAGAGTTTATCAGAGCAGCCGTGTAAGGATGCTTGGGCGCTTTGAATATAGTGCTTGTCGCAGCTGTCTCCACGATTTTACCTGCGTACATCACGGCTACCCGATGGCACATCTGGGCTATAACCCCAAAGTCATGGGTAATAAAGATTATGGCCACATCCGTCTGCTTCTGGATATCCTTAAACAGGGCTATGTATTGAGCCTGTATGGTGGCGTCAAGAGCGGTTGTGGGCTCATCGGCAATCAGCAAGCGTGGACGGCATGACATTGCGATGGATCCCACCACGCGCTGCCTCATCCCGCCGCTCATCTGGAAAGGATAATCCCGGATACGTATCTCGGGCGCCGGAATCCTCAGCAACCGCAGCGCTGAAATGACCTCATCCTCAACCATGTCATCGCGAAGTCCCTGGTGCAGCCGTACCGATTCACCTATCTGATTGCCGACGGTATAGACCGGGTTGAGCGAAGTCATCGGGTCCTGGAGAATCATCGATATCATCTTACCGCGATACGCCCTCATCTCCTTCTTACTCAGCTCTATGAGGTTCGTTCCGTCCAGGATAATTTTCCCCCCGATTATCCTGCCTGCGGGCTCCGGAAGCAAGCGAAGAATCGACAGGCCGGTTACCGTCTTTCCGCAGGCGGATTCACCGACCAAGCCGAAGGTCTCTCCCTCACGCACGTAGAAACTCACCCCGTCGATGGCCTTGAACTCGCCCGCCCGGGTGAAGAAAGAGGTGCACAGGTTCTCTACTTGAAGAAGAATGTCGCTCATAATTGCCTCAATCTCGGGTCCATCTTATCACGAAGCCAGTCGCCGAAGAAGTTCCCGGACATCACCACCATCCCGATAAGTATACCAGGGAACGTGGTAATCCACCAGGCCCTATCGATGTCACCTCTGCCGTCGGCCACCATGGAACCCCAGGATGGGTCGGGAGGCGGAATGCCGATGCCGAGGAAGCTCAAACCGGCTTCCGCTAAAATCATAAAGCCCACGGCCATCGTCATGACTATTATCAGCGGATTGATAACGTTCGGGAAAATATGCTTGATCATGATTCTCATCGGGGAGGCGCCGCTGACGCGCGCCTGCGACACGAAGTCAGAATTGCGTATTCGAAGGGCTTCTCCCCGTATAAGGCGCGCGTAGGGAGCCCAGCCGAGTACCGACAGTGCCAGCACAACGGTTATATAACCCGGCCCGAGGATAACGGACAGAAGCATAGCAAGAACAAGCGGAGGAAAGGACATGCTGATATCGGTGAACCTCATCAAAAAGGCTTCCGTACGCCCTCCTATGTAGCCGGCCGCTATTCCCAGTATCGTGCCGACACTGGCGGTGATGGCGATAACCAGCAGCGACACGCTGAGGGAAATCCTGGCGCCGTAAATGGCGCGGCTCAGAACGTCCCTGCCTAAGTGATCCGTTCCGAGGATATATTTCGTGCTACCGCCTTCCATAAAGACCGGCGGAAGACGCCTTTCCGTCATCGAAACCTTGATAGGGTCATGGGGTGCCAGCCAGGGCGCGAATATCGCGGTAAGCACCAGCAGGGACAATATAGTCAGCGGAACAATGCATGTCAGACTTCTCATAATATGCGCCCGCCGGGAAAGGCCCGAAATCTTGGGCCTGGTCTTGTCTTCTATGTTCGGCATTATACTCAGCATATTCAAAAGCCCCTATGACTTTTCGTATCTAATCTGCGGGTCAACGTACGCGTAGGTGATGTCCACCAGCAGGTTCATTCCGAGAACCATGACGGCTATCAGCAGGGTACAGGCCTGTACTACCGGGAAATCTCGGGCATATACCGCTTCCAGCATCAATCTCCCCATGCCGGGCCAGTTGAAAATAATTTCGGTGATGACGGCGCCCATAATCAGGCCGGCCATTATCATGCCGGCCGTCGTCAGCGGCGCTATAATCGCATTCCTCAGGGCATGCTTCCAGATAATAATCCTCTCGGGAAGTCCTTTAATTCTCGCCAGCTTGATGTATTCGCTGTCGAGGACGTCCAGCATGCCGGAACGGACCAGGCGCATCATGCCCGGCAGCATGAAAAATGCCATGGTGCCGACCGGCATCACATAATGATCCGGACCGCCCATACCGGCGGTAGGCAACCACTCCAATATCACAGCGAAAAGCAACATGGCCATGATAGCCATCCAGAAACCCGGGATCGACTGCCCCAGGATAGCCACGAATTTCACCCCGTTATCCAGAAATGTATCGCGGCGGGTCGCCGCCAGAACCCCCAGGGCGAGTGCCAACACCATGCTTATAACGAAAGCGGGAACGGTTAATCTTAAAGAATTGGGCAGCGCATCTTTGATCATGTCCGCTACCGGCCGCCGCTTCAGGAGCGATTCGCCGAAGTCACCCTGGACAAGGCCGGTCGCAAAAATCCAGAACTGTTCCAAGTTAGACTTGTCCAGTCCAAGCTGCCTCTGTAAATTCTCTATCTCTTCCGGCGTAGACGTGGCGGACCTCAGCAGGTCAATGGGGTCTCCCGAGAGCCGGACCATGACAAAGATTAATACCGCGATACCGATGAGGGCTATTACTGTCTGTAGCAATCGTATTATGATGAAACGGGTCATCTGCTATTTTCCTTAATATCCGGGATGACTAATAATAGCCCCCGTATTCCAGGGCAGAACGTATGCCCGCATATTCTCAATTTTTTCGCTCTGGTTGTTGACCACGCCTGCGGCCGGGACGAAGCCCTCTGCCCGACGCCTTAATCATAATATACATACATGCCGTCGAGGTGTCAAATAGTATTGCTTTCGGGCAGGTCGCTAATCTCATTCAGCCGGGAGTTGCAGCTGCCCCGTTAAAAGCAGCGCGCAGGCCCTTATTCTACAAAACCCGGGCAAAACTTTCTACGACAGGACTTCCGGGGGCAGGTCTATTCGTTGTGCCCCCGGAAACCCGTCGCATATTAACCAATAGTTGAGCAGTACAGCACTAATCTTCAGGGAGCTGAATGCCCGCATAAGCATCGGCAAGGCTCAAATGGGCGAAGGTGGTGACCGCTCCCAAATTCGGGCCTACGAGTACTAACGGTTGTGTGACGACAAAAGGACAGTTGATGAACATCTCGTCATAGACGTAGTTCTGGAACTCCGTCCAGTACTGCTTGGCCAAAACGGGGTCAATCTCCCCGGTCGCTTTGGCATAGAGCTCGTCCGCCATCGGGTCGTTGCCGGTGCTGTGTACGCCGACCGAAGTAAACATGTTGGCGCAGTGGTAGATGTTGTCGAACACACTTCCGAAACCCCACGGGAAGATGCCGCCGACATTGGGCGCGCCCACCTCGGTATTCCTGACGAAGAACATTCCGCCCCACTCCACGGCGTCGATAACCTCTACCTGGACATCAATGCCGACCTCCGCCCAGTAGGCCTGCATTATCAGCGCCAGGTCAACACCGGGACCGGGTGAGACGAAGTATTTGATGGTCGGAGTATCGAAGGCGTCAGGATAGCCGGCTTCCTCCAGCAACTGCATGGCCAGGGCCGGGTCGTACGGGTCAGCCACCCATGACGGGTCCCAACCCCAGGTGCCTTCGTGCATGAACCAACGACCGCCGGGCCTGGCCAGACCCATGTACCAGGTATCGCAGAGCTCCTGGCGGTTGACGGCGTAGGACATGGCCTTGCGGACCCTGATGTCCGACGTCGGCACGTTCTCGACCCAGCTGGCGGTAAAACTGATGTTGTACAGGCCAGGGAGACCGAAAGCTTCCGTGCGCCATCCCTCGGCCATCATCTCGACAACCCTGTCATTGGTGATACCGAGGGCGATATCAACATCACCCCTCTTGAGCATGGCGATACGTGTCGCCATTTCCGGTACCTGAAGGTCTACGATATACTGGTAAGCGGGTACCTGGCGCCAGTGGTCTTCGAACGCTTCCATTGTGAAACTCGTCTCCGGAACCCATTCGACGAACTTCCACGGCCCCGACCCTATCGGGTGCAGGCGGAATGCATCCTGCCCGACTTCCTCGAAATAGTCCTTGGCTATAATCCGCGTCCAGGCGAAGGGTATGATAAGCGGCGGCTCGGGAGTGTTGCTGTGGTACACAAAGGTGTAGTCATCGGTGACCTCGGTGTAATTGAGGTTGTTACGCAGGTAAGGGGACCATGGATTGGTCGACTCCTCCGACGCAAACCGGTCAACGGAGAACTTCACATCGTGGGCAGTAAGCTTGTCGCCGTTGTGGAAAACAATATCTTCACGGATTTTGAAAGTCCAGGTTTTTCCATCCGCGCTTAGCTCCCAGCTTTCAGCTACCGAGCCGATGTAGTTCCCATCCACGTCCCATGTAACCAGGGCGTCAAACATGGACCAGCCCCAGAATGACTCGTAGAAGATGGGGTCGGTTGATTCATAGGCGAAATCCACCGAGGCAATAGTTATCTGGCTGCCAGCTTCTGGCCCCTTTTCACCGCAACCACTAAAAGTCGAGCCAACTGCAATTACCAAAATTAACGGGATCAATAACAGTTTCTTCATTTTTTTCCCTCCTTGTAAATATTAGGTCTTTGCTTGATTATTCAATTTCTCGCTTATTATCACCCCTCCTTTTTAATTTAGATTTGGGTTCTTCCCACTTTGCTCTATGAGTATGGATAAAATTACCTATATTCTAAAGTTCATTGTCGTGTATGTCAACCATTATACTAAATTTAATATAATATATTCCACATTTGTCAAATTGTCAACTATTGGTGGATTCAGGGATAGGTGTTGGCTTGGGGATTGGCGGGCTGTTTCTCCTCTTCCACCTTATAAACCTTACACAGCAGCGCCCGGCTAGCCCATCCCCCGGTCAACGGGTCACAGAACTCATCGGAGTCCGGGGTGAGGACATTCGCATTGGATTGAAACACACCAAAGAGGCACGGGTCTTCCCCCGGCTGTTCTGGGAACCACCAGCTCGCCTCGACATTAACCACGTCCGGGAGAATACCCGGATTGAGGCTGGCTTTCTGTTTGATACGTCCCCGCCTCGTCTCAATCCAGACCCAGTCACCGTCTTTGATGCCCAGTTTCCCGGCGGTATCGGGGTGAATGGTCACCAGTGGGTCGGGGTGCCTTTCCCGCATACCTATGCCGAGTTGCCGGTGTTCGGAATGAAACATGGGCATAAAACGTCCGCCCGTGTTGAGAATGAGGGGATATTCTTTAGCGATATCGGGGGTGCTTACCGGGGATTCCGGCGGCTCCTCGTAATAAGGCAGAGGGTCTTCCCCCAGCTTTTCCAGGACGGTACTGTAGAGCTCCAGCTTCCCCGAAGCCGTCGCGAAACCATCTTCCTCGTATTTTTTATACTTTCTGGTGCCCAATATGTAGCCCGTCCGGGAAAACTCCTCGAAGGTAATGCCGAGGGGTTTCAGCCTGTAGGCAATAACGTCCTCCAGGGTTTCCCAGGGCCAGTCACTTTTATCCTGACCCGTCGCCAGTCCCAGGTCCCGGAAAAATGTATAGTCGTCTTTCCTTTCGCCCATCGGCCGTATAGCCCTTTCTCCTCCCCAGACGACGTCAGTGAAGTCTTCCTGCGTGGAGCACATGGGCCGTTCCAGCCAGCTAGCAGCGGGTAAGACGTAGTCCGCCAGTTGGGCAGTGGGCGTCATCCAGTATTCCTGCACCACGCTCAGCTCGAGATTCGGGCTTTTCAAAGCTTGATAAAGCTTCGTGATATTGGGCCCCCACATCAAGGGATTGGACCCCCAGGTAATAACAGCTTTAACCGGGTATGGTTTCTGGGAAAGGATTGCCTGATTGAACATCGGTACGTAGCAGCCGAGACGGTGCATGGTAGTCTGGGAAACTTTATGCAGTCTTTGCCAGGGGGTATTGGTCAGCTCGTAGCCAGGCCAGGTCATCAGTGGTGCTTTCTCCCAGCCCAGCTGCATCTTCCTCATCTCGTCGGGTAGCCTTTCGGTAAGCTCCATCTGGGCGTCGCGGATGAACATCTTACCATTGATGATGGGACCTACCGATGGTATCAAATCGCCGCCGGGGATATCGATATTGCCGGTGATAGCCCTGACCACATTCCTGGCCTGGCTGACCCGGGCTGAGTTGGGGCCAATCTGGTCTGTTGCCAGGCCGCGGTAAAGCGTTGCCGGTTTCGTTGTGGCGTAGAGCCGTGCCGATTCGATAATCTGCTCCTGCGGAATCCCGGTAATCTGAGAGACTCGCTCGGGGGGATATTCCCTGGCTCTTTCGGCCAGTTTATCGAACCCGGCAGTCCACTTGTTGATGAACTCCATGTCATGCAGGCCTTCGTTGATGATGATGTTTATCCAGCCCATGAATAACGCCGCATCCGTACCCGGTCGTATTTGAAGATGAATATCGGCGTCCCGGGCAATCCGTGTGACGATTGGGTCGATTACGATTAACTTCAGTGGCACCTGCTGCCTTCGTCTCACGATAGATGCCAGCGTACGCGGCGACGATTCGTGAGGTCTCATCCCCGAGAGGACAAGGCAGTTTGTCCGGGCGATATCGGGGGTTGCCATAACGGAATCCCCCATCATCGCCTGTTCCGTGGCCAGACAATTAAGCGTGCAAACAACACCGGGATGAAAGACGTTCTGAGGGTTGCCGAAGAGGTTACAGAAACGAGACCTGGCCCAGATGTTCTCACCGCGGTACGTCCCCTCGAAAACTGCCAAAGTCTGCGGCCCATAGCTTGCCTTAAGTTCGTTAAGTTTCGCAGCTATCTCGGCGATGGCTTGCTCCCAGCTAATCCTTCGCCACTTGCCTTCACCGCGGTTGCCGTCCCTTTTCAAAGGGTGATGGAGCTGGTCAGGGTGATAAAGCCATTTAATGGCGTATTTCAGCCTTTCACAGCTGAAACCGCGGCTCAAACGGTGTTCCGGATCTGGCGCGACCTTAATGATTCTATTATCCTGAACATGAACCAGCACTCCGCAGCTAACAGCACAGAAACAACATCCCGCTTTTTTAACTTCTTCTTTGTCCATGTGCGTAATATCTTGCCATACTTTCGTATCTATTTCAAGTAACGCGTCCTTGTAAATATCAGGAGACCCCAGCGGGTTTACATGTAATTAAAGTAGTGCCTGACAATAGTAGCACTAGCCGTTCACCGGCTGACGGTTACCCGGTTATTCCGCTTTTTTATAATAAATCCCGGCAGTTTATCATCTGGCGGAAAGACCACCGTCCTTGGCGAAGACCTGGCCGGTGGTATAGCTTGAGGCGTCGGAGGCCAGCAGTACCGCCAGACCTTTAAGCTCGCTCGCTTCCGCGATACGCCACCATGGAGATTTCTTTGGCGCAGTATTTCTGTATCATTTTCTCAATCTCATTCATGTCTACTGGTTCCGGGTGCTTGATATTACTGCCGAGTGGCGTATTAATCAAGAGCCGGCAAATTTGCTGGCTAGATGTTCAACCCGATTGGTATTCTGCCATAGAAATTCTCGCAGGGGACACGCAAGCTCCTTGAACTATGGTTGCTGTCCAAACTTGACAGAGGGGGGGTAGTAATATATTCTTCTTAATATTCAAAAAGGAAGGGAGGGGTGAATGGCAGCATCGAGATATGAGAAATACGTTATAAGAAAACCGGCAATTATCGATAAAGATGGTCAGCACGTAGTGCCTGAGAGGATAGAGGTGGCGGGTCGGGTAGATACGGGACCCCTGGTATGGTGCTCCCGTAAATTGATAAAAGAATCCAACATAGGGGTCGAGTCTGGTATCATATCGGGAGATATTACTGTGGGCACCGGCTCTGCCGGTGCTTTCGGACCGCATAAACACGACTTCGACGAGATGTTTCTCTTTCTGGGGACAAACCCAAAAGATATCAATGATTTGGGAGCGGAAGCCGAGTTCTGGTTGGGTGAGGGAGAGGAGCTGGAAAAAGTTGTGCTGAACACCTCAGCATGTGTCTATGTGCCGGCGGGACTGGCACATTTCCCACTAACCTGGAAGAATGTTAAGAGACCCTGCATGTTTGTTGTGATTGCATGCACTGCATTCGGACCTGGTTTGTATAAGCAGCAGCCTGCGTCTCTGGAGGGTAGGCCGAAAAGGAGAATATAATCAAATGGCTGAAACAAAATACAGTAAATATATTATCAGAGAACCTCTGGCTTTTAATATTTTCCCCCCATTTACGCCAAGACTATTATTTGATAGTAAAAACTATTTCCCAGAAATGAATTTTGGCATCAGGTATACTTATATTACCCAACCTAATTTGCAGGTATAAATTAGAGTTAAAAGCTTCATCCGTTTAAGACTTCGTCTCTTCTTCCCACATACTTGACTGCAGGTACGTAGCAAGATTGACATCATCGTTGGTGATTTTAAGCTTTCGCCGTATATTTTCCCGGTGACGGTTGATAGTGGCTGTGGATACAGCTCTTATCTGGGCTATTTCCTTGGTTCTCATACCATTCCGTATCATGTTACAAATTGTTATTTCCATCGGTGTCAGCGAATGGTATGAATTCGATAGATGCCTGACAAACTGTGATGTAATTTCCTCCAGGTTCGTCTTGAGCATCTCGATATATTTACTTTGTGTTTGAGGTAGTTCCAAAGCCAGAGCCAGTAAAATAGGCATCAGGACTTTATCGACGTTCGTTTTAATATTCCTATAGATTTCATTTTTTTCTTCCTCGATCTTGGTTAAAACCATTCGAAGAGCCGTGTTCGACTCCTGTAAGGCCTTCCGCTCCAGTCTCAGTTGTTTGTTGATATCCTGCAATTCCAGTTCGGCAGAAATACGTGTCGCGATAGTGCCAATCTGGTCCGCCAGTGCATCCAGTAGAGCGCGTTCTTCCGCAAGGAAAGGGCCTTCATCAGTAGGTGGGCATTCTTCCAGATAGAACATCGCTACTTCACCTACCGGCTCGCTGTAAACATAAATCCGTGAAGACTGCCGCCATTCCGTGACTTTGAATCCTTCACTCTTATACGTGTTTTCTTTAAAGACAATCCTTGCGCAGGTAATATCCGGATACTGCCATGAATGGGGTATAAAGTTGACCAGCTCTTCAAGCAGATTGTCGAGTGAATTTAAATGACGCTCGGCCAGCTGTGATACCCCGTAGAGACAGTTCAGCTCCTTTATACGCTCGCGGAGCGCGTTTTCAACCTTTGGTTGCTCGGTCTCGTCACTGAACGGAATTCGCCAGAGCCGGGCTAGTTCTGTATTAGGGAACCTTATATCATCATTATTATCGTTTGATACAACCTTCTTTTTAGCCATAAGTGCTTCCCTTTTGCCTATTTTTTATATGCATTAAACTGGCACTAATTAATTATATATAGTAACCATTTATTATAGGCAATATATTAGTATTTATTCAGTATTTACTACCCTTAGATTACATTATAAAATAAGTAAAGTCAACTGGTAAATCTTCTTTAGATTTATCAAAGGAGGTTTCCATGAATCTGTCAAAGCTGGAGTCTATACTGAAAGGACGTAACAGCCAGCCCCATCAATTAATTGAAGTACTGCACGACGTACAGGAAAGCTACGGATACATACCTGAGGGAGCCATGAGAGAAATATCGAAAACTCTGGGCGTACCCCTTATAGAGGTCTACCGGGTGGCCTCCTTTTACACAGCTTTTACACTCAAACCGAGTGGGAAATACGTGATAACAATATGCAACGGCACCGCGTGTCATGTCCGTGGTGCCCAACTCCTTCTGGACCAAGCCGTGAGCCAACTGGGTATCAAACCTGGTGAGGTAACCGATGACGGTATGTTTTCTATCGAACATGTCAATTGCCTGGGAGCGTGCGCCCTGGGGCCAATCGCCTCTGAAAACGAGTCATACCATCACCGCATGACCCCCGCGAAGCTCCGGAAATTTTTAAACTCGCTTAGCCGTAAAGAAAGAGAGGAGGTCAAGTATGCCTAGGCTCGCCAGTAAAGAAGACCTGGAGGCTATGGGGAAGCAGCTTCTCCTCGATAGAAAGAAGATAAATAAAACACTCATCATATGCGGCGATACGGGATGCAAGGCGTCACGCAGCCAGGACGTCATCGATGCCATAAATCAGGAATTACTCAAGCAGCAAATGGATTCCCCAGTCCGTTTACGTATAACCGGATGCCACGGTTTCTGTGAGCAGGGCCCTGTTGCCGTCATAGAACCGGGCAACGTCTTTTATTGTCATATAACACCCAAGGATGCAAATGACATCGTTACCAAAACCCTGCAGAATGGCGAGGTCATCGAAAGGTTGCTTTACCCTGACCCGGTTTCCGGTAAAAAGATCCGTACCGAGTCGGAAATTCCTTTCTACAAGGCACAGGACCGCCAGTTGCTATCCCAGAACAAAGAGGTCAATCCCTGCTCCATAGAGGATTACATTGCCGTCGGCGGTTATACGGCGCTGGCTAAAGCTATCGATAGCTTATCTCCTGAGGAAATTATCCATGAAATTAAAGTATCCGGTTTAAGGGGCCGGGGGGGTGGTGGTTTCCCCACCTGGCGCAAGTGGACGGAGTGCAGTGAAGCTTCGGGTGACGAGAAATATGTCATCTGCAATGCGGACGAAGGCGACCCCGGTGCGTTTATGGACCGTTGCGTGTTGGAAGGCAACCCGCATCTAGTCCTTGAGGGCATGATGATTGGCGCTTACGCCATCGGCGCCACAAAGGGCTATATCTATGTTCGTAATGAATATCCTCTGGCGGTGAAACATGCCCGGTTAGCCGTACAGCAGGCCAGAAAGTTTGGTCTCCTCGGTGAAGATATCCTGGGGTCATCATTTTCATTCGACGTTGACGTTGCCAGGGGTGGAGGTGCATTCGTGTGTGGGGAATCGACTGCGCTCATGGCTTCGCTAGAGGGTAAAGTAGGCGAACCACGCCCCAAGGATGTACACACCGTGGTTGACGGTCTATGGCACAAACCGACGACACTCAACAATGTCGAAACATGGGCTAACATCCCCTCCATAATACTGAACGGCGCCAGCTGGTTTGCTTCCAGGGGAACCAAAGGGAGCAAGGGTACGAAAATCCTTGCGCTCACCGGTCGCATTAAAAATACCGGACTCGTCGAAGTTGCCATGGGCACATCTATACGTACTATTGTGTTCGATATCGGTGGTGGAGCCACGAATGGCAAAGCTATCAAAGCGGTCCAGACCGGAGGCCCGTCCGGTGGCTGTTTACCTGTTGATAAATTCGACCTGCCAGTCGACTTCGATGTGCTTTTCGAGGCAGGTTCGATGGTAGGCTCCGGTGGCATGGTAGTCATGGACGAATCCTCCTGTATGGTAGATGTGGCCAAATACTTCCTTACGTTCTTACAGGATGAGTCGTGCGGCATGTGCGTTCCCTGCCGGTTGGGGATAGACCGTATGCTCGATATTATCACCGATATCACTGAAGGTCGCGGTACTCTCGAACAGATATACCTCCTCGAAGAATTAGCTGACACGGTTACTCAAACATCGCTTTGCGGGCTGGGGAAGACTGCAGCGAATCCCGTGCTTTCCACGTTGCGTTATTTCCGTGAGGAATACGAAGCACACATTAGTAATAGTGAATGTCCCGCCGGCGTATGCAAGGCTCTCATCGAGTATTCCATCGACCCGGAGAAATGTAACGGCTGCGGAGTCTGCAAGCGGGCCTGCATACATGGTGCCATCAGCGGTAAGAAAAAAGAGGTACACGTAATTGATCCCGCGCTTTGCCAGAAATGCGGGATTTGCCGCAGTGAATGTAAGTTCGAAGCAATTCAGGTTAAATAATGAGGTGAAACATGTTGCATTATGTAACCGTTAACATTGACGGCGCTGGTATTCAGGCCCCTAAGGGGTCCAGCGTACTTGAAGTGGCTATAGAATACGGCATCTGTATCACCCACCTGTGCCATGTCCCGGGTCTTTCGGACATTGGAGACTGCCGGCTCTGTATCGTCGAGCACGTCACCAATGGCCGCTCGATAGTAACTACCTCCTGTACACTGAAAGTGCAGGAAGGCATGGTAATCAGGAGCAACACGGATAGAATCAAGAGGCTTCGCCATAATATTGCCGAGCTGCTGGTTGCAGAGGCCCCGAATTCCCGCGCTATTCAGGATATCGCAGTCCGCTGTGGTGTTAAGAAGGTACGCTATCCGTTCAGGAACAGCAACTGTGTTTTATGCGGGCGCTGCGTTCGCGCCTGCGCGGAACTGTGGCATGCCAACGCCCTTGGCTTTGTCGGACGGGGTAAAAACCGCCATGTAGAACGCCCCCTCAATATGCGTCAGGAGTTCTGCAAGCAATGTGATTACTGCATCCAGCTTTGTCCTATGACCATCACGCCGTGTGACGGCCCCATGAAGCCCGGTGAGGAATATCTCTGTGGAAAATGCGAATCACAGCTTATGATAACGGAAGAAGTGCCGGATAGTTGTGCATGGTGCCGGCTGGGTGAAGGCTTTAACTGCGGGCGTTATGCCGGGGCTAAAGCACTAAGATAAAAATGCCCGACATTGATGGGACAGACGTAATCCGGGAAAAAGAAAGGAAAGGATTAACGGATATCCCCTTGGCTTTTTTCGAGGGGTAATAGTAAGGCCAAGACAATAGATCGTCTGGTGGGAGTATTTAAATTTATCTTACCTTGCCCCTGTATGCGGTCCTCAATCCTATTTTAACTGCGCACGTCGAGGAAGATAAAGGTATCGAGTTAATTGTTGCCATGGGAATCGATGAAAGGTAATCAACCGGGTAACCCTGTTGGTACACTTATGCGAATACAAACGTAAGCAGGCACCGCCAGCTATGTAGCCCCGGGCATACAGGAAGCTGCTGCGGAGAGTTTTAACAAGCTATTGAGCAAAGGGATGGAGAATCTGTCCGTTAGCAAAATGTTAGCAAAATCCAAAAAATAAACCACCTATCCTCTTGATTTAGCTTCAAAATAGGCGGGTAAAGTGACTTTGGTAGCGCATACGGGATTCGAACCCGTGATCTCCGCCTTGAGAGGGCGGTGTCCTAACCGCTAGACGAATGCGCCACTTGTTAACCCTGGCTGGGGAGGAAGGATTCGAACCTTCGCTGGCGGATCCAGAGTCCGCTGTCCTACCACTAGACGACTCCCCAGCGCATTAAAATTATAGTAAGTAATAGTGAATGTGTCAAAATTAAACAACGCTATCACTGGTTTTTCACTGCTCATACAATCACATTCAGAGGCCTTTTCTTCCCCTTCCCTTGAAGAAGAATTGA
>JAUWYU010000091.1 GCA_030615655.1 Dehalococcoidia bacterium | reverse complement strand
GCACATGGTGCACTTGCGAATAGATGGGCTGCCGGCGTCAAAATATTCAAAGGCTGGAATGTAGAAGGGGCATGCCGTCATGCAGTAGCGACAGCCTAAGCAAAGATTCTCGTAGTAAACGACGGGACCCTCCGGGCTCTTCTTAAGCGCCCCCACCAGGCAGGCTGAGGCACATGCGGGCTCGGCACAATGATTGCACTGTATCTTGCGGTAGACCGGATTTTTCCAGTCTGGATTCTCATAACGATTAACCACCGTGTAGGCTTCCGCCTCGGTCCTCCTTTTCTCCTCGAAAATGTATCGGTCTTCAAATGGGACTTCCGGCGCAGGTAAATCATTCGTCTCATTGCAGGCCGCCTCGCAACGCCGACAGCCAATGCACCTGGTCGAATCCGTAAGCATAGCCCAACCATCTGGCCGACTGTTAACACCCTGAGCAGCAAACGCCTCCGTCGGATTCTTTATGAGACCCCACAATAGTAAGGAGCCTCCGGCCACGGCCGTGCTCTTTATGAAGTCCCTTCTATGGATTTTCATCATGTTATCCTCCGTTCAGAAATTGAACCCTTACTGCGGTGCCGTATTCAGGCAGCTAACCACCAGAAGAATAAAGGCTAACACCATGTACGACAGCACAGCTATTTTTATCACCAGGCCTTTTCCTTTGCCGTATACCAATTGCCAGAAAGCAATAAAGGCTATGAGAAACCCGATACCTATCAGGTATTCTATTCCTTTGGTAAAACTTAAGAATTCGAGAAGGCTATCCATCTCGTCCTCCTTTCGATGGTTATCTCCATTATTGGCTGCTTTATTAATTCCCTTCTTTGATTTTCAGGTCGGTGTTTCCGAGATGCGGGTAAATATCTTTAGCACCTATTTTTCAAGGTGGCTCTCAAGTGTAGCAACTCATACTACCAAGCTGGTCAGCCCAGGTTTGTATCCTTTCTCCTGTCCCTGTTTATCCATGTCCAGGGTCATCACACGTTCCAGCGGCAACAGGACATCAGCCTCCGCGCGCCTTAAATCCACAGCTTTAATGTAGGTGTGGCATTGCTCACAAATGTATAAGCGATATGAGTACGACTCCTCATCGTCAGTAAAATAAGCCAGCGCATCCTGATTTTGCGTTCCGCAGTAGGGGCATACTAACCGTAAGAAGAGCCATTCAGCGTCACAGCGTGAGCAAAGTAGCCATCTCGCGCCCCTCTCTTTATCCAAGTAGGCAAAGTCCGGTTTACCACCACAAACCGGGCAATATCTACGCCGCCATGAGTCCTGATTGACTTCCGGTAAAAGGAGGCTAGAATAGATAGACAGGAAAGGCTTCAGTGTGACCGCTATGGCTGACGCGAGCATCACCTCGTCCACGCCCTCAGCTGTCGCAATGTCTCCTAACGAATGCCCCTCGTACCAAGCCCTGGCAGCTTCCCTTAAGAGAGAGCGATTGCGTCCGATTTTTCCGAGCTTTTCACTCTCTCCCGGCAGGTTCCCGGAGTCTTTGGCTGCCCACATAGCTACCTGCTCGAATACGGCCTGCACTTGTTCCCAGTCTGGCCGAAAGTCCCTAAACAGGAGCAACGGTATCCCCTCTCGCAGTCGGTCAGAAACCAAATCTCTGTCCAGGCTCGGTTTTCTCACCGTTATGCGGGACTTCGCTCTGGCTTGTATTTGTACTATCTCGCGATAATACTGGACGACGCTAGGAAGTTGCCCGTCCTTCTGCTCTAACGCCTGCAATCTCTCCAGAATTTTGCTATCTACCTCGCCTGTGACCTGCACCATCCTTTTAGTCCTCTTGGGTTTTTGGTTTTTCTTCTCCGTGTGCTACCCTGCGTCGGATGGCCCACCCGAGTGCTGCGCCTATTCCAACGACTCCAATACCAAGCCAGCTCCACAGAGCCGCAGCTCCCCAGCCCAGCTCTTGCGCTGGTGGGGTGGCTGGTAGCCCCGGCAACGGGCCAAGTGACGGGAGGACCGGCAGTTTGCCCTCGTCTATAGCCTCGATATACCAGACGGGCAGTTCGTTCGCTGAGAAGTCGGGGTACGTGCCTACCTGTGGATTTTCGGGCAAGCCGTGAACGCCAGGCTCATCTGTCAGGACAAACATCACGTGCAAGCCTCCGAGCTCATTCTCACCATAGAGATACGCCTTGGGATAGGTAGCCTTAAGGGCATTCACTCTAGCCCGTCCCTGCTCAACTAAATCGGCTCGCTCGCCAAACTGGATTGCTCCAGGCGGGCAGGTCTTAGCACAAGCCGGAATGAGTCCATCCTCCACCCGGTCTCGACATAACTGGCAATTGTAGGTGACAGTCCTGGGCGTGCCCAACTCAACCCTGATCCTGGGGGACACATCGTAGTTGCCGAGCTTTGGCACGCCGAAGGGGCAGTACTCTACGCAGCGTCCACAGCCAATGCATCTCTCTTGGTCAATGGTAACAAAGCCTAGCTCATGAGGTGACCGGGCATATACCGGGCAAACATTAACGCACGCTGCTTCGGTGCAGTGCATACATGACTGTCGTGTAAATAGCCACCTTACCGTGCCGTTGTTACCAATCTCAGTAAATTTAATCCTATTCCAGGTCTCCGCCGAGAGGTCCGGCGGGTTCTCGTAGGTACCCTGGTTCGTAGTTGGCACCGCCGGCAATTCCCACCACTGTTTACAGGCAACCTGACAACCGCGGCAGGCCATACACTTGGAACTATCAAACAACATCGCTTTTGGCATAACCGTCCTCCTCTATATGTAACGCATTCAGCTCTCGTCTCATGCTTTCCTCACATTGCACAGGAAAGCCTTGTATTCCGGGATCATGGTATTGGCGTCCCCGACATGAGGAGTGAGTACGTTGGCGCTATCTCCAGTAGAGAGTCCCGTATAGCCCCAGTGCCAGGGTATACCGACCTCGTGAACCACACGTCCATTTAACTTAAAGGGCTGGAAGCGTTTGGTCACCATTGCCACCCCTTCCACCGAGCCCCGGGCTGTTTCCACGATTACCCTGCCCCCATTCACGATTCCCTTCTCCGCTGCCAGCTCCTCGCTGAGCTCGATGAACAGCTCCGGCATGAGCTCCACCAACCAGGGTAAATTCCTCGTCATCTGCCCTGCCTGCCAGTGCTCGCTGATCCTGTAGGTTGTGGCGACAATGGGGTACCTGCCGGGGTCTCCCTTGTGGTCCATATCGGAGTCCCATATCTTGAAGGCGGGGTCATTCTGCGTACCTGACAGGAGGTTCTCAACCGGGCTTTCCCAGGGTTCATAGTGCTCCGGGAATGGTCCGTCATTAAGAGCGCCGAAGAGGCGGGAGTGCCCCTCGGCCTGCATGATGAAGGCGTAGTAGCCACCCTGGTTCACTGGCGGCGCGCCGCCATCAGGGATATCACCATCCCATCCTCCACTTTCCCCTTTAGTTGGGTTCCACTTGATAACCGGTTGCTCAGAATCCCAGGGGTTGCCATCCAGGTCAACCGAAGCCCGGTTGTAGATAATCCGCCGGTTTACGGGCCAGCACCAGCCCCACTCAGGGTAAAGGCCGATGTTAAACATACCCGGGTCCGGGTTACGGCGGGCTGACATGTTTCCAGCTTCGGTGTAACTGGCACAGTAGAGCCAGTTGCCTGAGATGGTGGTACCGTCATCCTTTAGAGCGCCGAAACTGCCGAGCAGTTTTCCAGTGGAAAGGTCGCGGCCATTTACCTCCTTGGCTACCATGTGAACATCCGGATGGCTGCCTCCGTAGTCCCAAGTTAATTTTGTAATTGCTTCAGCAAGGGGGCCACCTTCCTGTTCATAAAGCTCCTTGAGCTTGAGAACGAGTGCATTGATTATCTCAAGGTCTGCTTTTGCTTCTCCGACCGGACTAACCGCTTTATACCGCCACTGCATCCAGCGTCCGCTGTTGGTGACGCTTCCCTCTTTCTCATAGGAGGCGGCGGCGGGAAGCAGGAAGACCTCAGTATTGATGTCAGCCGGATTAACGTCAGACCGATTCCAGAAAGCGGCTGTCTCAGTCTCCCAGAGGTCCACGGCTACCAACCAATCAAGCTTTTCAAGGGCCTTGCGTTCCATATTGACATTGGGGCCGCAGACCGCCGGGTTCTGCCCCCAGCACATAAGCCCCTTGATAACACCGTCATACATTGCCTCGAAGAGACCAATCCATGAGTAGTCGTTATATGGCTTGGTCGTCTTGGGCAGGTACTGGTAGCCTTCACTGGGGGTAACATCACGGTACCAAGCCTTGATAAGGCTGGCCATGTATTTCGGATAGTTCTTCCACCAGTTAAGGCTTTTATCGTCATTGTTAGTGTAGTATGAAGTCAGTACACGGTTATTATGCTCTTCTAAAGTCTGGTCCTTATTGATGGGTTGCTTGAGGTAGCCCGGCAGGATGTGGGCCAGAAGACACATATCAGTCGAGCCCTGTACGTTCGATTCCCCTCTCAGGGCGTTGATACCGCCGCCGGCAACACCGATGTTGCCCAGCAAGAGCTGCAGGATAACATAGCTGCGAATCATCTGGGTGCCATTGGTATGCTGGGTGGTGCCCATAGCGTACATGATGGTGCCAGACTTCCCGGGTTTACCGGTAGCTGCATAGGTCCTGCAGATATCCAGGTAGGTAGCTTTATCTGCTCCTGTTATATTACAGCAGATATCGGCATCATAACGGGCAAAGTGCTTCTTTAGAAGCTGGAAGACGCAGTTGGGGTCTGTCAGGGTCTTATCCCTCTTTGGTATGCCACTTTCATCGTACTGATACTTCCAGGTCGTCCTGTCATAGCTTCGCTGGCTAGAATCGTACCCTGAGAATGTTCCATCAAGGTCAACCGCTCCCTGAAAATCTGGATTAATCAGGAAGGAGGCATTGGTGTACTCGGTCACATAGACTATATTGTAGTTTTCGGGGTTTTTGTCCATATCGTCCAGTACGTACTTTATCATACCTCCGATAAAGGCGATGTCGGTTCCCGACCTCATCTGGGCATAGATATCAGCCTTGGCTGAGGTTCTGGTGAATCTGGGGTCAACGCTGATAAGTTTAGCCCCTCTCTCTTTGGCTTCGGTGATATGGCCAAAGGCAGCGGGGTGGTTCTCAGCGGGGTTGGAGCCTATAGCCATCATACAGTCGCTATTGGCAATGTCATTCCAGTGATTGGTCATGGCTCCTCTGCCGAAGCTTGTCACCAGACTGGCGACAGTAGAGGAGTGTCATATACGGGCCTGGTGTTCAACGTAGACCATGCCCATGGTACGTAACATCTCTACCAGGAGATAGCATTCCTCGTTGTCCAGAGCAGCGCCACCCACTGAAGCGATGCCATCAGTGCGGTTTACTGTATAACCTAGCTCATCCTGGCTGACCCAGGTTGAATCGCGGGTTGCTTTCATTTTTCTTGCTATCTGGTCGATAGCCCAGTCCCACGATTTCGTCTCCCACTCTGTACCGCCTGGTTTTCGGTAGAGAACCTTGGTCAGACGGCGGGGGTTAATCTTTCCGTCCACGGTGTGAAGTTGAGAAAGTGACGCCCCTTTGGCGCAGGCAGCGCCCCGGTTTATGGGATGATCAGGGTCGCCTTCGATATTTGTAATGGTGTCACCTTCGGCACCAACGATGAAGCCACAGCCCGAAGCATCATATGGGCAGATGGTTGTCGTCTCGCCAATCCTTTTCTTCACAAGAAAGACTCTGGGGGTGGCTGCTAAAGCTCTTTCAGATCCCAAAGCCTCAAAAACGAAAATTCCAACTGTTGTAGCTCCACTGAGTTTTAAAAACTCTCTCCGACTTAGTTCCATGGTCACCATCCTTTCCTGTCACTTTTTAGAAGGTACGAACAGTCCCTCACAATTCATCGCTATTTACATTGTCCGAACACGTCCTTCATTTTGGTTAAGTATAAACATAAAAAAGCTGTGCCTCAATTAATCATGGCACAGCATCCGTCATATCGGCTAGTAAAGTATAGAACATCAAAACTTCTAAGTTCAGACCTTTCCGATAAAGTATAGAGCATATAAACTTTCAAGTCAAGATTTTTTCCAATAAAATATAGGGTATAAATACCTTTAAATCAAGACTTTCCCAATAAAGGATAAGGTATTATAGACGCCTATGTCAAGACTTTATCTTGCATAGTATAGGGTGTAAGAGCCTCTAATAACCCGAAGGGCAGAGTTCAACCTGTTCCATGATTTCCGACCTCAGCGTTTCCGGCTGTTTGATACCCTTGAAT
>JAUWYU010000113.1 GCA_030615655.1 Dehalococcoidia bacterium | reverse complement strand
GCCAGGCCTGTAAAATCCAGCATGACCGTATTATAAATCCACGCTAGCTTCCCACCTAGTACTTGGCATACGTGGGCACCACATTCATTACTGGCTCTGCTGCTCGTTTGGCATTGCGGTACAAACCTATCTTCTTACCGTCCAGGCTTTCCACCCGGGGAGAAATCCCCCTTGAGGATATCGGGTCAGCCTCTGCCCAGGGACTGAGGACCTCGTATTCATTATTTGTCACTGGATATCCTCCTTTCCTGACCTGCTTTAGTTTGAGGTGAAAAATTCTAATGTAGTTTGGGCAGAGTTTAGCACCATTTTTAAGGTCTGTCAATTGTACCTAGGGGGTTTTTATCGGGGGGTTTGACATATCATGAAAATCATGGTAAACTCTCCCAAATTATATAAAATCCACTTTGTATTTTTGCTTTTAATAATAGTATACTAAAGCATTATTGAAAGGATAACAGGCGAACCTCTTACGAGCTTTAAATGCTTGAGCCTATGAGTTAACGGATTGTTGTATATAGACCATGGCGTTGCATATTAAGATTAATAGTTTATACTCAGGGCGCTGACTCTGTAATAATTAGCTTAGTGCCCGTTTTAGTGAAATCAGCGCTATTTAAGGGAGAGTAGACTTGACAGCCTATATTATCCGCAGGGTAATAATCGGTTTTATCATCCTCCTCCTGGTCACCATGATTGTCTTTCTGTTCGTACGCTTGCTTCCCGGCGATCCCCTGATTGTTTATATGGCCAGCTATGACATATCGGCCCAGACAATCGATGAGGAAACATATCAATACCTGCTGGCCAAGTTCGGCCTGGACAGGCCGATTCCCGTCCAGTATATCAACTGGCTGGGTGATATTTTCCGTGGTGACCTGGGGAAATCTATCGTGCTCCAGGAAGATATTACTACCCTTATGGCCAACGTTATGCCTCGGACCGCCTACCTGGGGGCCATTAGCATGATTATCGGTACCGGTCTGGGCGTACTTTTCGGTATCATCGTCGCCCTGCGGCGGGGTACCCGGACGGACACGATAATCACCTTTATGGCAAATATAGGCATCACTGTACCGCAGTTCTGGCTTGGTATCCTTTTGATGTACTTCTTTGCTTACAAGCTGGGCTGGCTGCCGACCAGCGGCTGGACCTCACCTTTTGATGACCCCTTGATGCACTTCAAACAGATTATTATGCCTGTTATCTGTCTTTCGGCAGCTGGCATGTCGGGTATGTGTCGTCTGACCCGCTCGTGTATGCTGGAAGTCATGCGGCAGGACTACGTCCGTACCGCCTGGGCCAAGGGTTTAGGCGAGAAAATGATTGTGTTCAGGCATCAAATCAGGAATGCCGTGATTCCGATAGTTACCGTGCTGGGAGGAACGCTGGGCGGCATCCTCGGCGGTGCCATTATCGTAGAAAACGTCTTCGCTATTCCCGGCATGGGAAGGTTAATGGTCAGCGGCGTTTTCGACCAGGACTACCAGATTGTGCAGGCAGGCGTCCTGCTGTTCGGGGGCATCGTGATATTCTCCAATCTTGTTGTTGATATCACCTGGGCCTGGATTGACCCGCGGATAAGGTATGACTAAGGAGGCTACATATGGCAGAAAACTTGAATAATAGTACAGAGCCTGCTGATGTGGGAGAGGCAGTCATACCACCGCACCACAGCGAGTGGCGCCGCATAGCCAGGGTCTTCGTCAGACGCAAGATATCTTTAATCGGTCTTATTATCGTCGTTATCCTGGTAATCTGCGCCATTTTCGCTCCGTTTATAGCCACGCACGACCCTCTCAAGACAGACCTGCGCGACGTACACGCTCCAGTCAGTACGAAACACTTCCTGGGGACTGATGAACTCGGTAGAGATACTTACAGCCGCATCGTGTACGGTACAAGGACTTCCCTGACAATCGGCGTCATTGCCGTGACCTCTTCCGGAATAGTCGGCATGGCGATGGGAATGTCCGCGGCGTATTTCGGCGGCCTGGTATTTGCCCTCATTATGCGCATAACCGACGCCCTCATGGCATTACCCGGCCTGATAATTATCCTACTTATCGCCGGTCTGGTCGGCGGAGGCATAGTCGTGGTAACATTTGCACTCGCCTTCGGTGCCATAGCTCCAACCTGCCGCATGATGTGCGGCCAGGCGCTGCACATCAAGCAAAACGACTACGTCCTGGCCGGCAAAGCCATGGGCATGGGCAGCGTGCGTATGATGGTGACGCAGATTTTCCCCAATGCCTTCGCCCCGCTCCTCGTCGGCATGACCATGGCCATGGGTATGGTAGTCCTGGCGGAAGCCGGCCTCAGCTACCTGGGCATCGGCATCGAGCCTCCCACGCCTTCGTGGGGCGCCATGGTTAACGAGGGCCAGGCCTATATCTTAAAGAATCCGTTGCTTTCGATAGTCCCCGGAGGGGCTATCATGATGATGGTCTTCGGATTCAACATGGCGGGAGACGGACTGAGGGATGCGATTGATCCAACGCTCAGGGGCGCTATCTAAAGGATAAAAGGCTTTGATATTGAGGTAATGAAAATATGGCAGCGATTTTAGAGATAGACAACCTCACGACCAATTTCTACACGGAGTACGGCACGGTTAAGGCGGTAGACGGCGTATCCTATTACGTCGATGAAGGCGAAATTATCGGGCTGGTAGGAGAAAGCGGCTGCGGTAAATCGGTAAGCGTCCTGTCGGCAATGCAGTTAATACAGACTCCAGGCAAGATAGACAGCGGTAGAGTCATATTCGATGGCGAGGACATCCTCCAGTATGACTCCAAGGGCGAGAAAATGAGGTCCATTCGTGGTGGGAAGATTGCCATGATTTTCCAGGAACCCATGACCTCTCTCAATCCGGTCTTAAGCATATGCCGCCAGCTTACCGAAGCGCTGGAAATACACCTCGACATGGACATCCAGTCAGCCAGGGAAAGGGCTATCGAACTCCTCAGTATGGTAGGCGTCCCAGAAGCTGCCGTCCGAATCGATGATTTCCCTCACCAGTTCAGCGGCGGCATGCGCCAGAGGGTGATGATTGCCATGGCGTTGTCCTGCAACCCGGCCCTTATCATTGCCGATGAGCCCACCACTGCCGTGGACGTCACCACGCAGGCACAGCTTCTGGAGCTTATGAATGACCTGGTCACCCGCCTGAATACATCACTGATTATTGTAACCCATAACCTGGGCGTGGTGGCCCGCTATGCCCAGCGTATTTACGTCATGTATGCCGGGCGTATCATTGAATCCGGTCCTTCCGAGGAAATATTTGAAAATCCCCGTCATCCTTATACCATCGGGCTTATGAGAAGTATTCCCCGGCTGGGGGAGAAACGCGGCGGTAGAAAACTGATACCGATTGACGGCATGCCGCCCGACCTTATTTTCATGCCACCGACCTGCGCCTTTCTTCCCAGATGCACCTATAAGACCAAGCAATGCCAGGAAGAACCCTGGCCTGCCCTCAGGCAGGTTGGCGAAAAACATCGTACGGCGTGTTTTGTAGATATAGGAGAGAAAGAATGAGCGACGCAAAGAACGACCACATGGTAGAAGTACAGAACCTGAAGATGTATTTCCCTATCAACAGAGGGCTGTTGAAGCGCCATGTCGGTGATATTAAAGCTGTCGATGATATTTCATTTTTTATAAAGAATAAAGAAACCCTTGGCCTCGTGGGGGAAAGCGGCTGCGGCAAGACCACCACCGGCCGCTGTATTCTCCGCTTATATAAACCTACTTCCGGCACCATCAGCTTCAGCGGAACCGATATCTCCCACATGCGAGATAAAGCGCTTAAGCCGCTACGCCGTAATATGGGCGCCATTTTCCAGGACCCCTATAGCTCCCTCAACCCGAGGCAGACAGCCGGCAGCATTATATCGGACCCTTTGAAGATACATAATATGGCCAGTAAAAAAGAGATGGACGAGATGATATCGGAGCTTTTCAAGATGGTCGGCCTGGACCCCAGGATGACAGACCGCGTTCCGCACGAGTTCAGCGGCGGTCAGCGCCAGCGTATCGGCATTGCGCGTGCCCTGGCCTGCCAGCCTTCCCTGGTCATCTGCGACGAACCTATTTCTGCTCTTGACGTCTCTATTCAGGCTCAGATAATTAACTTGCTCGAAGAATTACAGGAAGGGCTGGGGCTGACTTATCTCTTCATAGCTCATGACCTCGCTGTGGTGCAGCACATCAGCGACCGCGTGGCCGTAATGTATCTGGGTCGTATCATGGAGCTAACCAGCTCAGAAGAACTCTACGAAAATCCCCTGCACCCCTATACCCAGGCCCTGCTCTCGGCGATACCTTTGCCCGACCCCAAGGCGGAAAAGATCCGCCAGCGTATCGTTCTCAAGGGTGAGGTACCCAGCCCCGCCAACCCCCCGCCGGGCTGCCATTTCCACCCGCGATGTGAGCTGGCCACCAGCGATTGCAATGTTGAAATACCACCCCTGCGTGATATCGGCGGCGGACATTATGTAGCCTGTCTGAGAGTATAGGAATACAGAACAACAACTGGAATACAATACGGGCTGCGGCTTCCACCGCAGCCCGTATCTTTTTTCACCTATCTGATTCCAGTCTGTTCGGCGAATTACCTACTCGTCCAGCCAGGAAAAGGCATATGCATAAAGCGTCGTACCAAGCACAACGTCCTTAACGACAGGAGAGCGGCTGGAGATCGCAGGCATATAGGGCAGGTAGGCAATCTGGCAGTAATCGTCGGTCAGGCTCTTGGATATATACTGGTACAATTCTACCCTTCTTTCAATATCGAATAAACCCCCGGCTTCCAAGGCCATCTCGTATAACTCATCCGGCTGGATGGCGCCTACCCAGGTGGTCCTGCCGTTGAGGACTCCGTTAACCATTTGGCCGGAGGGTTCCATGGCGGATCCGGCAAAGACCCCGCCCCAGACGATTCCTTCCCAGCCACTGGCCACCAGGCTGTTGAAGACGGGCATACTTACCAGTTCAAATTCGACTGTGATATTTATCTCCCGGAGCATGTCCTGGACGGCTACCGGAGTATCGAGATTCATGAAGTCGAGCATGTACCATGTGGTCGTAAAACCATCGGCTTTGCCAGCGTCCGCCATCAGCGCGCGTGCTGTATCCCGGTCATAATCATAACCGACGGTATCGGGGTTGTAGTACGCCTGAGCTTCAATGAAGACCTGGTTGCTCCGTTGGCCGTAGCCATAGGTCAGGCCTTCGATGAGGAGGTCCTGGTTGACGGCATGCGCGGCCGCCCGCCTTACCCTGATGTCAGCCCAGACAGAATCGGGGTTGTCGCGGCCGGCCGAGAACATCAAGCCCCCGTTGAACACGAAATCATAGCTGACCGTGACATCATAGCCTTCCGCAATCATGTCGGCGGCGTCCCTAGCCTGAATACCCAGGAAATG
>JAUWYU010000086.1 GCA_030615655.1 Dehalococcoidia bacterium | reverse complement strand
AGGTAACGGCCTACCAAGGCGACGATCGGTAGCTGGTTTGAGAGGACGGCCAGCCACACTGGAACTGAGACACGGTCCAGACTCCTACGGGAGGCAGCAGCAAGGAATATTGGGCAATGGGCGAAAGCCTGACCCAGCGACACCGCGTGGGGGAAGAAGGCCTTCGGGTTGTAAACCCCTTTTCCCGGGGAAGAATAATGACGGTACCTGGGGAATAAGCCCCGGCTAACTACGTGCCAGCAGCCGCGGTAATACGTAGGGGGCAAGCGTTATCCGGATTTACTGGGCGTAAAGAGGGCGTAGGCGGCCTTTCAAGTCGGATGTGAAATCTCCCGGCTTAACTGGGAGGGTGCATTCGATACTGATGGGCTAGAGTGCAGCAGAGGGAAGTGGAATTCCCGGTGTAGTGGTGAAATGCGTAGATATCGGGAAGAACACTAGTGGCGAAGGCGGCTTCCTGGGCTGTAACTGACGCTGAGGCCCGAAGGCGTGGGTAGCAAACAGGATTAGATACCCTGGTAGTCCACGCAGTAAACGATGGATACTAGGTATGGGGGGTATCGACCCCCTCCGTGCCGAAGCTAACGCTTTAAGTATCCCGCCTGGGGACTACGGTCGCAAGACTAAAACTCAAAGGAATTGACGGGGGCCCGCACAAGCAGCGGAGCGTGTGGTTTAATTCGATGCAACGCGAAGAACCTTACCAGGGCTTGACATGTTGGAAGTAGTGAGTCGAAAGGCAAACGACCTGTTGAGTCAGGAGCCATCACAGGTGCTGCATGGCTGTCGTCAGCTCGTGCCGTGAGGTGTCGGGTTAAGTCCCATAACGAGCGCAACCCTTGTCGCCAGTTGTTTTCTCTGGCGAGACTGCCCTGCAAAACGGGGAGGAAGGCGGGGATGATGTCAAGTCAGTATGGCCCTTATGCCCTGGGCTACACACACGCTACAATGGGTGGTACAATTGGTTGCAATGGAGCAATCCGGAGCTAATCCTTAAAAGCCATCCTCAGTTCGGATTGCAGGCTGAAATTCGCCTGCATGAAGTAGGAGTTGCTAGTAACCGCAAATCAGCATGTTGCGGTGAATACGTTCTCGGGCCTTGTACACACCGCCCGTCACGTCATGAAAGTCGGCAACACCTGAAGTTGATGAGCTAACCCCGACTTGTCGGGGAGGCAGTTACCTAGGGTGGGGTCGGTGATTGGGACGAAGTCGTAACAAGGTAGCCGTAGCGGAAGCTGCGGCTGGATCACCTCCTTTCTAGGGAGTAAATGGTGTGATACCTATTCTCCTAGGTCGGTCCGCTGACCTACTTAAACTTAAGTCAGTGGTAATCCTTCCTTCTGCTGTCCAGTTGTTAAGGTTTTTTTGTTTTTGCCTTTATCTTTAGCAACGTCTTCTTTTTAGTGGTATGAATTCGTTTGATTGGTGTGGTGGGGGTTATATCTTGCGGGATAAGCTATGAATGAAGCGAGGGCGGCATGGGTGGGAATTCTTCGACAGGCTCAGAATGAGCGGGGGGATAAGGGGCGGAGATAAATCCCCCTTAATTCCCCTTTTTCAAAGGGGGAGACTGGGCGGTGGGGTAAAAATCTACGGGATAAGCCGAGGGTGATGCGAGGGCGGCCCGACTACGCTAAAGCTACGACGGGCAGGCCTGGGTGGGAAAAGATAACAGCCGAGGGGTGGGGTAACGTTTAACCCAACCGCCATATCATGTTATAATAAATGGTGAGATGAGAAAGTTCCTTAAGCTCACCGCCTTCATCCTCATCATCATCGGCACACTCGGTCTAATATTGAATGAGTATGTCTTTGATAAGTCCACGACTCTTACTCTTACGTTCGCGGGGGTGGACATCGTCGGGCTAATCTGCCTGGCAATCGCCCACTACATGAAGAGGGGCAAGGCTGGCTCTTGATTTTTCAATCGACTTTCATTTAGAATTAGATACGGTTTGTGGGCCACTAGCTCAGTTGGTTAGAGCACAGTCCTGATAAGACTGGGGTCTCTGGTTCGAGTCCAGAGTGGCCCACCATTCCGTACCGAGGGTAAGTCTTAATGTAGCTCTGGTACCACCATCCGGTTACTTGAGGTACCTAATAAGCTACTCTGGCAGCTTGCGTTGCCTGATAGCCCGGAGAGATAAGAGGGTCACCAAGATGGAGGGAAAGCATGCCGACAGGGGATATTTTGCGGGAGTTAGCCAGGTATAAGATAGGCACCTTCGCTTATATCATTCACAGACACGCTCTGCTGCGCCCCGACAAGGAAGCCTATATATACGAGTCGGAGCGAATAACTTACTCTGAATATAATGCTAAAGTAAACAGCCTCGTGCACGCCCTGCAGGAACTGGGCGCCAACAAGGGGGATGGTATTGGCATCTTATCCTGGAACTGCCTCGATTATGTTATTGTCTACGGGGCGGCGATGAAGGGGGGCTATGTCCTGTCACGGTTTAATCCCAGGTTAGGCGCCAATGAGCTGAACTATCTCATTAATTATTCAGAAGTTAGTACCCTTTTTGTCGGTCCCGAACTGGCGGAGATGGTTGAAACGCTGCGGCCGCAACTGCCCGGGGTAAAGAATTTTGTATCCCTTGAGGGGCAATCCCCCAACATGATAGGCCTCAAGGAGCTGCTGGCGTCCTATCCCAGTGAAGAGCCCAATGTCCAGGTAGATGAAAATGACGGCCTGCACATTATCTACACCAGCGGCACTACGGGCGTACCCCGCGGCGCGGTATATGCCCACCGCCAGTCCTGGGAGGATTGCCGTACCTATATTATAAACCTGGGCTTACAGCCCGATGACAAGCACCTTCAGGTATCACCTATCTTTCATATTGCCGGGGACACTATGTTCCGGTCTATTCTTTATATCGGCGGCTGCAATGTTATCATGAAATTCTTTGACCCGGCAGCAACCTTACAGCTAATCCAGGATGAGAAGATAACACATGTATCAATAGTACCGACCCACCTGATAGCCATGCTGGCCGTGCCCGACGCAGGCAAGTATGATGTCAGCAGCCTGAAGTATATATGGTACGGTGGTTCGCCTATGCCGCTTGAGGTATTGAGAAGAGGTCTGGAAACCTTCGGCTCTGTTTTCGGGCAGGGCTACGGACAGAGTGAGAGCGGCCCGGCTATCAGCCACCTGCCGAAAGAAGACCACGATGTGCTGGGTAAGCCGGAGGAAAAGAGGCTATCCTCCGCCGGCCAGCCGGATATCGGCGTGCAGGTTAGAATTGTCGACGAAGCGGGTGAGGACGTTGGCCCCGGCGAAATGGGGGAGATAATTGTCCGGAGCCAGCATATGATGCTCGAGTACTGGAATAAGCCGGACGATACCAGCAATACCATCGTTGACGGCTGGCTTCACACGGGGGATATAGGATACTATGATGAAAAGGGCTACGTTTACATCGTTGACCGGAAAAAGGACATGATTATCACGGGTGGTGAGAATGTTTTTCCCAGAGAGGTGGAGGAGGTCCTCTACCAGCATCCTATGGTTCAAGAAGCGGCCGTGATTGGTATTCCGGACCCTTACTGGGTAGAAAAGGTTCATGCCATAGTGTGTCTGAAGGAGGACAACAGCACTACCGCCGATGAACTGATTGCCCTCTGCAAGAAGAACATGGCCAGCTACAAAGCGCCTAAATCAGTGGAGTTCGTGGAATCCTTACCCAAGAATGCCTCCGGGAAGATACTGAAGAGAGAGTTGAGAGAAAAGTACTGGGCAAACTCCTGAAGATGATTAGAACCACGTACGTGAACTCAAGCCATCAATAAAAGTCGGCACCGTATCTTTCGACTTTACGTTTCCAGATTATTACCGCGACACCTTTCCCTAATCTTAATAAGATTTTAATATTCGGCTGTTATCATCTTCAGTAGAAAGGAGGTGACACCGAATGAAACGAAAGTCCTCAAGATAATAATGATAATCTCTTTCTATCCTGCCTGGAACGCTCCCCGCCTTAATCCGATTGATACCCTCAGGTCTGAGTAAGCGTATCTCTTACCAAGTTCGGCTACTGAACTTTCGGCATCATGTTATAATATACCTGTATTCGACAATAGAGATAAACGCTATGGATGATAAAAGCCTCGAGATGCTCGAGTTTCCCCGGATACGGGAAATCCTGGCCGGGTTTACTTCTTTTTCGGCGAGCCGGGAACTGGCCACTACCCTGAAGCCGAAGCACGACTACGAACAGATTTCTTTATGGCTCAAGCAGACGGCGGAAGCGCGCGAGCTACTGGGGCTGGACAAGAGCTTCTCTGTCGGAGGCGTTCTGGACATCCGTGAAACGGTAAAGATGGCGGCACTGGAAAGTGTCCTGGAACCCCAGAGCCTCCTGGACATCCAGCAGACCCTGGCAGCCCTCCACCAGCTGCGCCGCTATTTGAGCGGACTATCCGACGACTTCCCGCTACTCTGGGATATTGCCGGGGGCATTGCCGAGCTTCGACAGATTGAGAAAGATATCGGCAGCTGCCTGGACCCTGCCGGCGAAGTCATGGATACGGCTTCCCCAGCCCTGGCTAATATCCGGCAGCAACTGCGGGAAACCCGCGGGCAAATCCTGGAACGCCTGGAGACATTCATCAGGTCACCCAAAGGACGCCAGATATTACAGGAAGACATCATTACCGAGCGAGAAGGCCGTTATGTCGTCCTCGTTAAGATAGAAAGTCGCCACGAAATAAAAGGCATCGTTCATGATATATCCAATACCGGCGCTACCGTATTTGTGGAACCGACGGTGACCGTGGGGCTGGGTAATGCCCTGCGGGAGCTGATGATTGAAGAGAGGCGCGAGATAGAGAGAATCCTGGGCATTCTAAGCGCCGAGGTAGGAGCACACAGTGACGACATCTCCAGGAGCATCGAGCTGGCGGCCGAGCTAGACCTGGTGCTGGCCAAGGCAAGATATGCCAGAAGAATAAAGGCTGTTGAACCAGTGATTGTCAACACCGATACAGATAGAAAGGGTGCGGGAAAAAGCAATACTTACTTTTTGAAACTGGTGGAAGCCAGGCACCCGCTGCTCGGTGAAAAAGCCGTGCCCTTTTCCGTGGAAATCGGGCGCGACTTCTCAATCCTGGTAATCACCGGCCCCAATACCGGCGGCAAAACGGTGACGCTGAAGACAGTCGGACTTCTCAGCTTAATGGCCCAGGCGGGCATGCCGATCCCCGCTTCGGAGGAGAGTCACCTGCCGCTTTTCGACGGCGTCTTTGCCGATATTGGTGATGAGCAGAGTATCGAGCAAACGCTCTCCAGCTTCAGCTGGCATATAGGCAACGTCGTCCGCGTTATCAGGGGCGCGACGGGGAAAAGCCTGGTGCTCCTTGACGAGCTGGGGACCAGCACCGACCCTGCCGAAGGCTCGGCTCTGGCCCGGGCTGTCCTGCGCAACTTCCTTTCCCGGCGGACATTGACAATAGCCACCACACACTATAGCGACCTGAAAGCTTTCGCCCATACCACCGCCGGACTGGAAAACGCTTCGCTGGAGTTTGACCCAGCTACGCTGACACCCACCTACCATCTGACGGTGGGTGTCCCGGGCGGCAGCAACGCCATGGCCACAGCCTCACGGCTGGGCGTACCGCCGGAAATTATCAATGATGCCAGAAGCATGCTATCAGAAGGCAGCAAGGAACTGGAGACCCTGCTGACCAATCTGATGGCGGAGAAGCAGAAAGCGGCATCCCTGAACAGCGATTTGACGTTAGAAAAAGACAAACTAACCCGGCAGAATGCCGAGCTTGAGAAGGAGAGACAACGGTTAGAAAGCGAAGAACGCAAGTCGATACAGGAAGCCCGGGACAGGATTGTACGCGAGGCGGCGGAACTGCATAGAGAAATTCGGCAGGCGGCCGCGGAGCTGCGGAAGGAAAAATCTGCCGCCAGGATGGAGCAAGCCAGGCATGCTCTGACCGGAGTGCGTGAGCAACTGGCCAGCGATTTCTGGCAGTCTAAGGCAGGAGAGACACCGGAATCTGATACCGGTACTATTAACATCGGTGATACGGTCTGGTTAAAAGAGGCCGGCCTGACAGCAACGGTGCTTTCGATACTGGAAGAATCGCGGGAGGTCGAGGTTCAGGCGGGAAGGACCAAGATGAGACTCGGTCTGGACAGTGTGACCAAAACAACCGCATCGCCGGACACAACCGCGCCTCCGACCAGAAGCCGGCCCGCCGTTCAGACAGTCCCGCTAGAGCTCGACCTGCGGGGCAAACGTGCTGACGAGGTAGAGGTGGCGCTTGATGGTTACCTCAGCGATGCGGCGCAATCCAATATAGAGGAAGCCCGCATTATCCACGGCATCGGCACCGGCACGGTGCGCCAGATTGTGCGGGACTTCCTGGCGTCACACCCCCTGGTGAAATCTTTCCGCTCCGGCGAGCGCGGTGAAGGCGGTGATGGAGCTACCATCGTCAAACTGTAGCAGTCGTATGATACATTGCCATGAGCTAATCGGTCGGGAGCATC
>JAUWYU010000088.1 GCA_030615655.1 Dehalococcoidia bacterium | reverse complement strand
CGGCAAGGTCGAGCTTATCCGGGAAGTCCGCTTTGCCGCCGGTAAAATACGCCCTGAGACGTTCGATTAAGCCTTCATAATGATGATGTGACAGTGCCGCCTGGCTCAGGCTGCCGCCGAGCAGATGATAAACTTCCTGGTCGGAGCGCCGGGGTAGGGTGACGCGCCGCAACCCGTTTGTTGAGCCCAGTATGCCCACCCATCCGGCAGCGGTATTGAAAATAGCATAGAATAGCTCTTGAGTCATGCCCGGACCGCTCGGGGTACTTACGACCTTCCTGACACGCGGCGCTGGTACAGAGCGGCGGTAACTATTAGAATAATACCGAGAAGGATGCTGGCGACAATCTTGATAAGCTGCGAAAAGTCCATGCTCAGGAAATAAGCATAGGTAAATACACCCGCAATGACGGCTATGCCGTAGCTCACGAAGTGCGCCTTGACCGACTTCCCCCTGACCGCCCGGAAGATAAGCCAGCCGATGAAGACCAGTGAAGCGAGTACCGCTACAACTGCCATTTAATTACCACCCCAGTCCTTCAAAGTATTTGCCTAGAAAGGTAAAAAGTCCCACCGTCAGGAGCAGGGAGACTATCTTCCCGATATCAGACAGGTACTTGACGTATTCCGCTGCCAGGTAGCCGATACCGGCAATGCAGAAAAGAAGCCCGAATCCGTATAAAACATATTCCAGTTTCATATTCCCTTACAGTCCTTGCCTGCTATCTTGATGGCTCTGGTATTTCCATTGCTCGTTTGGGCGCGTAGCGCTCGGAACTTACACGCACTCTCAGGCTTCGCTCTATCTCTCCCATCTTTATGACTACGGTAAATTCATAGACCTGGTCGGGACCGACACTATCCGGTACAAGCTCCGCCATATCCAGGACCCACTCCAGCTCGGTACTATCGAAGGATGCCACTGAAATCGGTTGAGCCATAATGTCATATACCTTTTCCTGCTCATGCCACAATGACACTTCAATATCAGCCGTGTAGCTTGAAAATCGGCGGTTATCCACCTTGTAGCTGAAGAACGCCTTCTCACCCCAGTTAACGGCCGTCGTTGAAAAGCCCCCATCCCGCTGCGTCCATTCATCAGCCTCTATTTCCTCTTCATATTCCCCGGCTTTAATGATGAGTGTGTCGTAAACACCCATGTATCCGTCAAATATGAAGATAATGATAATGCCCAGGAAGCAGGCCAGAGCCAGATACAGGTATAAATTTTTGTGTTTAACAGCCATGTACTCTCTATTCCCTCAAGACCGGGGTTGGTCGGTATAATCACTGTATATCATCAGGTACCCCCTGGTCAACACCTCGGCCTACCCGAATTCCGGCTCAATCAGGCCGTAGTTTCCGTCGTTCCTCCGGTATAATAGCCGTACCTCTTCGTCATCGGCGTCGAAGAACAGGAAGAAACTATGCCCGAGCAGTTCCATCTGCTCCGTAGCCTCCTCGACTGACATCGGTTTGACGGCAAAACGCTTGGTCTTGACCAGCTTTCTATCAGGTTCCGCCGTTTCTTCAGCCTCGTTGAACTCGGCGCGGGCCAGCGAACTGCCCCTGCCCTTGTCGTACAACTTCCCCTTATGGCCCTCAATCTGTCGGGTCATAACGGATGCCACCTTATCAACCGCCCTGAACAGGTCTTCACCCCTCTCTTCACCGTGAAAGACGGCGCCCCCGACACCGCTGTTTACCGTCACTCGCACCAGATAGTGCTGCTGCGGTGACCGCGTTTTTTCCTCTGAAATTTCCACCTTGGTTTCAATAATACCGGGCAGGTGCTTGTTGATTTTGCCCAGTTTACGTTCAACGTAGCGCTGCACCGCTGGCGTAAGTTCCACATTGGTTCCGGCTATCTGTAGCTCCATCGTTTCACGCTCCTGATAATAGTGTTCTATTCCGGTTCTTCCCGTATCCCTTTACAACTCTATGGCCATTACCAGTCCCCATACCGAGGCGGCTCCGGCCGACTTCAACACGCCGGCGCAGGTATTGAGGGTCGCCCCGGACGTAGCGACATCATCTATGAGCAGCACCCGCTTGTCCTTTAATTTCCCGTCGGGGCAGGTAAACGCATCGGCAACATTGCTCCGCCGTTTGCTGACGCTGGCCGACCTGGCCTGGGGAAGTGCGTGATGACGCCGAACGAGACAGTTATCTGCCACCGGTAAACCGCTGAGCTTGCCCAGTTCCCTGGCCAGTAAGCCGGACTGATTGTAGCCGCGCTCTCGCCACCTTTTCCGGTGCAGCGGCACCGGCACCAGGATATCCCCCGGCACCGGGTTATCAACGATATAATCGTGCAACAATTCAGCCAGGGGTATTGCCAAAGCTCTGAGATTTCGGTACTTCAGCTCATGGATAGCCTGACGTATCACGCCGTCAAACACGAATGGTGAGCGAATCCCGTCTATCTTGGCCTGCCCGTCGGCGCAGCCGGGACAGAGCATCCCGCCGGATTGGGGCCGGCCGCATATAGGACAGACCGGGGGCGTTATCAGCGACAGTAACCCCCGACAGGAACTGCAGATATAATCACCTTCCCTGCCACAGTTGATGCACCACCTTGGGAAAAGCAGGTCTAATGCTGTCCTCTTGATTTTGGTTAACGGAGGAAGCACGTTCGCCATCCGCAATCCACTGTTGTAAAGGTGACTCCCTATATCCGGGAACGAGAGGTATGCATCGCGCCGCTCATGATAGGCTCGTTGAGATAGACGTCACCATTCCTGATTTTAAGGTTATAGCCGCAATCAGGATTGGTGCAAACCCAGGCTTTGTAATGGATAGATGCCCCTTGACTGCCAAAATCAGATAGAGGCACCAGGTCTCCAGAATTGCACTTCTGACACTTGGGAAAATTAATCTGTTCCATGGGGTCCTCCTCCCAGCCGAAAATTTAGAATTAACCGTGTAAGTATACACCAGAATATCAGTAGTTGACAAGTAGCTGGGCCTCTTTATATAACCGGCGACACTGAATTTCTTTGAAAATATTCCGGTCTCCGGCCCTGTAATCAACAGAAAGGGGACAGGTCTTTTACCCGCCCCCTCACATTTAATCTATTCCGTACCGGGCCAGCTTAATTATTAGCGCCCATGCTTTTTAACCGTCTCCTGCAGCCGCTCTGCTGGACATCCTTAATAAGTATGTTGGATATGATGGGGTCGAACTGAGAGCCGCTGTACCACAGCATCTCCTCCAGTGCCTCCATCTCGGACATGGCGCGCCGGTAAGGACGGTCGGAAGTCATTGCCTGATAGGCGTCGGCCACTGCCACTATCCTGGCTCCCACAGGAATATCCTTACCTTTAGCATGCTGCTCATACCCACCGCCATCATAATGGTCATGGTGGTGCGATATGATTGCCACCACTCTATCGTTCACGAACGGCTTGACCAGGCTGGGGCCGATAACGGCGTGCGTCATGATATGCCGGTACTCACTGGATGTCAGTTCACCGGGTTTGTTGAGAATGTCCGGGTCTATGGCAATTTTACCAACGTCATGGAGTAAAGCCGCCCAGCGCAGGTCTTCCAGTTCCTCTGAAGAGAGACTGAGCTGCTGCCCTAATGTCAGGGCAATCTTGGCCACTGCTTGAGAATGCCCCTTGGTATACGTGTCCGTGGACTCCAGAGTATTTACGAGCGATTCCATAGCGCCCATAAATAGCTTCCTGGATTCCACCTGCTTCTGCTTGTCTCCCCGCCCCGTATCCTGGAAATACCGCTGAATTTCGAGCGCCAACCGCCTCTTGTCCAGAGTCCCATTGACACTCTGTAGGACCTGTTCAAATCTAAACGGCTTGCTTATATAGTCCTGCGCGCCGTCCTTAATACATTTTGCGATAACCTTGGTATCGGTAACGCCGCTGGCCATGATTACGGCTGTCTCGGGAAAACGTGCCGTGATATCCGGCAGCACCTCGCTCCCCGGTTTGCCCGGCATATTAATATCCAGAATAACGAGCTCGGACGGGTTAATCTTTAATTTCGCTAAAGCTTGCTCACCATCTTCAGCTTCATCACACCGATAGCCGTGCAGGGCCAGGCCTTTATTCAGAATACACCTTATAGCTTCTTCATCATCAACCAGTAGTATACTTTCTTTCGGAATAGTCATTTCTCTGTACCCCCTGGTGTTTTACTCGTTATTTGTGCCTATTATAAAAGCCTGAGGCTAAACAAGTGATTAATTTCAATCGCCATCAAATAAACATTTAGTAAAATTTCAGCCCTGCCGGTATTTACCTGGCAATCTGCCCGTTCACAGAATATCGCCAAAAACCAGGTCATTGAATTGATATAACTCGCGTTGTACAATCAATATATAACAACCATTTGCTACATTCACCAATAATCCGATATCAACCGGAACAAGGAAATTATAATGGGAGAAATGCTAAAAGATAGAGTAGCTGTTATTACAGGCGCCGGCAACGGGCTGGGTCGCGCCGAGGCTATGGCTATGATCGCACAGGGCGCCTGCGTTATAGTCAATGACTTGGGCACTTCCTATGACGGTCAGGGTGTTTCGCGCGAACCTGCTGACCGGGTTGTAGAAGATATCAAGAATGCCGGCGGTACCGCCGTCGCATGCTATGACAGCGTGGCCACAGAAGAAGGAGCCAACAATGTCATCCGGACTGCTGTCGACAGCTACGGGCGTATTGATATCCTGGTTAATAATGCGGGTATCATACGCAACCAGCCAGTCTACGAAGTCCCCACAGAAGACTGGGAGGCGATGGTCAAGACTCACCTTTACGGTACTTTTTTCTGCACACGCTCCGCCAGCGCTATCATGAAGCTGCAGGGCTATGGCAGGATTATTAATACCTCTTCCCACATAGGACTGGGCTTTCAGGGACAATCGACCTACTCCGCTGTTAAGGAAGGTATAGTAGGGTTTTCACGGTCGGTAGCGCGGGACATGGCCGGTTACGGAGTCACCTGTAACGTAATCCGCCCCATAGCCGCATGGAGGGGTGCTAATGTTAAGAACGAGATTGTGGAAATAAACCGCCCGGAAGATGTGGCAGCCCTGGTAGCCTATCTGGCTAGTGAGTCGGCCGACCATATCAACGGGTGTATCTTTGAAGTATGGCACGGCCATGTAGGTATATTCGCAGACCCGCCACCCGTGTCACAGATACTCTGGAAAGACGGCCGCTGGACTCCCGAAGAACTCGCGAAAATTATGCCGGAGACATTAACCAGGGGTAAATCCCGCGAAGAGTTGCCTTTTACACTTCCTGCGTTCTTCAGACCGCCGAAGGAATGAAACTTAATCCCGAAACAGCCTCCGGACATTACTATTTCAACTCTATCGAGCTTATCCGGCTGTAAATAGCGCCTTCTCTGGTCAGCTGACTCCTCATCAGATTTAGGGAGCCTACGCCAAGGCTACAACCGGTCTCGAAGCCGGTGCTCGTAATGAGCTGCCCCATGTCCTGCCGTTCGTCTGGCGTGGCATGGTCACGAAGACGCGCTAGTGTAAGGTGAGGTGCAAAGGAGCGCGACTCCCGGACAAAGCCCAGAGGTGCCAGGCTCGACTCGACACGCTGCTGAAGCTGGCTGAGCTTCTCAACCTCCCCCCTTATCCCCACCCAGATAACGTTAACTCGCCTCGGGTTAGGGAAGACTCCCAGACCCTTTACCTCCAGGTGAAAAGGGTGTACCCCGCGGACAGCCTCTTCCAGCGCCGTGGTTATCTTGCCTGTTATTCCCGCGTCGATATCACCGAGAAACTTGAGCGTCAGGTGAATGCTGTTCGGGTCGACCCACTTCACCGGGGCTCGACTCCCCGACCTTAGCTGTTCCTGAAGCCGTTTGATTGTCAGCCTCAACTGCTCGGTCAGTTCGATAGCGATAAAAGAGCGAATCTGTTCCATTTTTAACTCAAATACCGAGTAATCTGCGGGCGTTGCCCGATAGAATCATACTCCTGGCTTCCTTGGACATGTTCAGGGAATCGATTTCACGTAGCAGCCGACTCTGCGGCATCAGGGGATAGTCACTGCCGAAGAGAATCCTTTCAGTGCCGACAAGCTGGCTGACCTGACTGTATATCTCGGGGCGGTATAGGAAAGGCGATGCGGCGGTGTCAAAATAAACGTTTTCCAGTGCCTCTCTCACTTCGGGCATCAGGGTATAGAAGGGTAAGCCGCCGCCCCAGTGGGCGCAGACTATGGGTAAATCGGGAAAATTCGTAATGAACGGGTAAATCATATCCGGGGTAACTGTCCCCTTGCCGGGATAGGTGTGCCCTACCGGCTCGGAGGCATGTATCAGTAAAATCAGCTTATGCTTCCGCAGCGCC
>JAUWYU010000060.1 GCA_030615655.1 Dehalococcoidia bacterium | reverse complement strand
GCTCAGCCATTTTACTCCTGCTAGTACCTGATGTAGGTATTTTTCCCCCTGGCTACCACCTCACCCTTCTGGTTCTTGTAAGCAACCTCCATAATCATGAAGAGCGTTGCGCCCTCTTTGCCCTCCATCTTGCGCAGTTTTTCAAGCTTCGCAGTAACGGAGATAACATCACCTACCTTAATCGGCTGATAGTATTCGAGCTCGCTGGCACCATTGAGAATACGGTTAAGAGGGCATTCGGCATTCAAAAGCTTATGTAAAAGTCGGGTGGGCACGAGGGCGGCAGGGAAGGTGGGGGGAGCTACCTGCTGCCACAACGGATTCGGGTCATCAATGGCCCCGGCAAACTTCCTGACCATGCTTTTTTCAATCTCATATACCTCGGGGCCGAACTCAACATTGAGCAGGCCTTCCAGCTCTTCACTGATTATCGGTTCTTCACTCAATCGGGATACCTCCGTTCGGCATCATACCGTTAATGTATTATACCCTAAGCTTTCAGTTTCTTCACCAGATTGGCGACATTCTTGCCGAAATGCCAAGCGATATTCAGCCCTTCCTCGTCCTGCTCCACCTCGCCCTTCTCACGGCCGAAGGCCACATTCCAGTAGGTCGAGCCAGGATTGATTATCTGCATGATATGAAACCAGAAAAGGAGCTCGGCAAAGGTGAAATTCTGCCCGGCGCGGCGGGCTACCACCAGGGGGCCGCCAACTTTGCCGGCTAAACCGCCCGCACTGCGCGTCATGAAACCGACTCTTTCCAGAAACCCCTTTACCAGTGCCGTGGCCGAGCCATAGTACACCGGTGAAGCGACGATAATGGCGTCTGACTCTACCAGCTTCGGGACGATGGGCTGCAGGTCATCCTCAATCGAGCAACCCTCATTCTCAAAGCAATACCCGCAACCATTGCACCCCTTAATATCGAGTCCGGCCAGCCTCACCAGCTCGGTGTCAAGCCCTTCTTCGGCTATAGCCTTCAGACAGTGGGCTGTCAAGATCTCTGTATTTCCGTTCTTCCTCGGGCTGCCAACAATGCCAATTGCTTTCAAGTTATACCTCCTGCTATCCCGTATACAGCTTATTCTCCCTTATGTATTCTGCCACCGGCCGGGGTACAAAGTGGTCAATGGATGCGCCCCGCGCGGCCAGCTCCCTTATGTCCGAGGCGCTGATATCTATCAGCGGTTTCTTAAGCAGTACTACCCGCTGAGAAATGCCGGGGATACCGGCTTCAAGAGCTTTAAGGTCGGGGTGCGGCCAGCCCGGGCGGGGAACGGCCACCAGGCAGCACATCTCGATTATCCGTGCCGGCTCCCACCATCCCGCGAGTTGTGCCAGGCTATCCCATCCCAGGATAAAAAATATTTCATCACCACTGCCATACTGTCCACGCAGCTCGGCAATAGTATCAACGGTATAAGAAGGCCCCTGGCGGTCAATTTCCACAGTCGACACCCGGAAATAAGGACTATCAGCCACCGCGAGGCGCAGCATCTGGAGGCGCTGCTCCGGCGGCGTTACCTTATAGGATGGCTTCAGTACAGGCTGACCCGCCGGCACCATAATTACTTCCGAGAGGTCCAGCGAAGCTCTAGCCTCTTCAGCCATCATTAGATGTCCCAGATGTACCGGGTCAAACGTTCCCCCGAGTACGCCTATCTTCATATCATCACCACTCCCATGTTAACTCACCACAGCGTATCTTGTCGCCCGGCTTCACCCCCGCCTTCTCCAGAGCCTTGTTAACGCCCAGCCTGATAAGCTGACTATTAAGCTGCCAGCGCAGCTCGGAGGGACTTACCCCGGCCCCCGCCACGATACGCTCCACCGTTGGCGCAGACAGGACGAACTCATCACCTATCCTGCTCACTCTGACACCGACTTCCCTGGGCTGAGGCCGAAATACTTTACCGGGCGGTTCGACACGCTTCTCCCCAGCAGTAGCCGCTTTAAGAACCCTCACCGCTTCAGTCATAAGTCCTGAGATACCCTGAACGGCCAACGCAGAAATGTAATGGGCTTTAATACCGGCCCCGGCAAGCGTATCCTTAATACCGGCCAGGCGGTCCTGCACCTCGGGCAGGTCAATCTTATTCAGGGCGACGATTTGCGGTTTCCGCTCCAGAGTCGGGTCAAACATGGCGAGTTCTTCGTTGACACGCATCATATCCTCAACAGGAGACTCCGAGCTACCGCTTATTATATGGATAAGAATCTTGGTACGCAAGGTGTGCCGCAGAAAATCATGACCGAGTCCCCGGCCCAGATGGGCGCCCTCAATCAAACCGGGAATCTCCGCCATAACAAAGGTATCCCGGCCAACCTCGACAAAACCCAGGACAGGTTCAACAGTGGTGAACGGATAGCTGGCTATCCTCGGTTTTGCCGCCGACGCTGCGGCCAGCAGGGTCGACTTACCCACATTGGGGTAGCCGATAATCCCGACATCAGCAATCAGCCTCATTTCCAGCAGTACAGTCCGTTCCTCTCCTCTTTCACCCCTCTGAGCAATATGCGGGGCCTGATTTGTCGAAGATACAAAATGCGTATTTCCCCAGCCACCCTTCCCACCCCTGGCAACGACCACCTCATCACCCGCTTTCTCTAAATCGGCGATGTCTATATCGTCAGCGCACTCGGCCTCAAGCGTCACCACCGTACCTGAAGGCACAAGCAGGACCGTATCTTCTCCCCTTTTGCCATGCTTTCTGTTACCCCCACCGTTCCTGCCATTACCGGCTTTGTATGACCTCTTCTGTTTATACCGGCGCAGGTCATCCGGGGCATCGTCTGCTCTGACCACGACGTTACCACCACTACCACCGGCACCGCCGTCAGGTCCACCGAACGGCACGAACTTTTCCCGACGAAAGCTAACAACGCCACTACCGCCATCACCTGCTTTTACACTTATCGCTGCTTTATCATACATACCGATAGCATACCTAAAAAACAAACATTTATATGATTATACAACTACAAATGAAACTCTCCAAGGTATAACAGTACTAATAATAACAAATTCATGGCGGTTTTATTTCGTTATGTTATAGATTCGTGTTATGGTCAATACTGCTCTGCCAAAACGTTTATAAAACCTCAAAAAATAATAAAAGTTACCACAAAATAACTGCAATAAACAAAAAAAGTAATATAAATTTCATATACTACTGAGAATAACGGCTTCGCAGATGGCGGTGAAAGACCGGCGGCATGCCGGGTACTAACGGGAGGCCTTTGAGCCCGACTCGGGGTGTAAATACCGTTGTATGACGCGTATTTTTCGCTTCAGGTAGGGGCTGGCGGTAATATCAACGGATATTTTTTTGCAGGCGGTGGTAACCGAGGCAGCGTCACGGTTACCGAGCTCCTGGCCGATTTGAGAAAGAGAATAGTTCGTTTCCTGCCGGATAAGAAACATCGCGAGCCTACGGGCCAAGGCGGTATTCTTATCTCTTTTACGTCCCACCAGTTCTTCCTTATCCAGTTGGAAGCTCTTAGCAACAGCTTCAACTATCAAGTCGGGCGTAATTGTGTCCTCGATGGGTCCTTTATTCGCGATATCCTCCAGTGCCCTGGCGGCGATATCAACGGTCGGGGCTTCCCCGAGCAGCCCAGCATAGGCAATGACCCGATTGAGGGAACCCTCCAGTACCCTTATATTACCCGAGGCTTCCCGGGCGATGAGTTCCAGCACGTCTGAATCTATATTTACTCCCCTCTGGCGGGCTTTGGCGTGCAGAATAGCCAGACGTGTCTCAAAGGCAGGTGGCTGTATATCAACAATTAATCCCCATTCAAAGCGGGAGCGCAACCGCTCTTCCAGCAGGGGCATTGATTTAGGCGGGCAGTCACTGGTGATAACAATTTGACGGTTAGTATTGTGCAATTCATTGAACGTGTGGAAGAAACTTTCCGAGGTCTGCTCCTTACCGCCGATGAAGTGGATATCATCAACAAGCAACATGCCGATACTTCGATATTTGTTGCGGAACTCCTCGGTGCTCTTCTCGCGGAGGGCACTTACGAACTCGTTAGTAAACTGCTCGGCGCTGGTACAAATAACGTTGATGTGGTTGGCCGCTGCCGCCTGTCCGATAGCGTGGAGCAGGTGCGTCTTGCCCAGGCCGGCGCCGCCATATATGAATAGAGGATTGTAGCTGTGTCCCGGGTTCTGGGCTACGGCCATTGACGCGCCACGGGCCAGACGGTTGCTGTTGCCTTCGACGAAGGAGTCAAAGACGTACTTCGGATTTAATCTTGTATAGGTCGGTGAAGGGGCAGGAAAGCCCGTTTCGCTGGCGCCGGTGCCCTGGTAACGGTGGGGCTTACCATTAACCTGGAAAACAACCTGTACGCCGGAAGACGTGAGACCGATAAGTGCCTTTTCAATAAGGGAGCGCTGATTTTTCTCCAGGTATTCGGCCGCGAAAGTATTGGGTACACCGATAATAAATTGATTATCCCGATAACTCAGGCCGACCGTCTTTTTGAACCAGGTGCGGTAGTTTGGCTTGCTGACCTGGACCTGCAACTCACCTAAGGCAGTTTCCCATATTTCCTGTGGCGTCCTGGTTCTCGTTGCTTCCATAACCGCTTTGTCTACCCGCAACCTTACCCGGCGCGGGTAAAAATCATCCCCTGTCTCGATTCAGGCACAAGTTCACCCCGGTGAGTGACAAACAACTGGTCTTCCCGCCTGTTTTTGGCAGGTCTCGTGGTGAAAAAGCTAATAACCGATTAAGTTATTAACATCAATTAGCATACAACCAATGCCGCCCCCGTGGCAAGGTTTTTGATGGCAATAACCAGCCATTGTTGCCCTGTTTCCGCTCTTACTAACTCTTTCAAACTGTTCTTTTTGCTTATTATCGGGGGTGTTAAACTCAAAACGGCAAGTTGCTGAAAAATATTTTTAATGATAAAATTCGGGAGTCAGGAGGCCGAAATTGCGGATTGTTTTTATGGGTTCGCCCGAATTTGCCGTCCCCTCTCTGGAGTACCTTATCCTTAATGGGAACCAGGTTGTGGCTGTTTATACCCAGCCAGACAGGCCCGCGGGCAGGGGGCGCACCCTGGTCTCTTCGCCGGTGAAAGAGGCGGCTTTGCGGTGGGGTCTGCCGGTGATGCAGCCGGACAGCTTGAAGTCGGCTGAAGCGGTGTCGCAGCTGGCGGACTTGAAACCCGATGTAATTGTGGTGTGTGCCTTCGGCCAGATTCTACCGCAGTCGGTCCTAGATATTCCCCCATACGGTTGTATCAATGTCCACCCTTCATTACTGCCCAGGTTCCGTGGCGCCTCGCCGATAGCGGCGGCAATACTGGCGGGGGAAGAGTTCACCGGGGTGAGTATTATGCTGCAGGAGGCCGGTCTGGATACGGGGCCGGTACTGGCCAGGGCGGCAGTCCCCGTTATGCGGCAGGATAATACCGGCACGCTTACCGAAAAGCTGTCGCTGGTAGGAGCTCACCTCCTTCAGGAAGCCCTGAGCGGCTGGCTCCGGCATGAAATAGTCCCCCAGCCCCAGAATGAGGCTGAGGCTACCTATTTCCCCCGGATTACCAAGGAGGAGGGAGAGATTGACTGGCGACTACCGGCGGTGGAAACCTGGAGGCGGGTACGCGCTTTTAACCCGTGGCCGGGATGCTACACCACGTGGCGGGGTAAGCAGTTGAAAATTATTGAGGCGGTACCCCTTCCTGAGAAATCTGAGGTGGGGCGGGTAGTGGCTCTGCCCGGAGAAGGTACCGTACCGGGTGTCGGCACCGGGGACGGCATCCTGGGTATGCTCAGGGTTCAGCTCGAAGGGAAGCGGGTAATGTCCGCCGCTGAGTTTATCAGGGGGCAGAGGGACTTCATCGAGTCGGTGCTGCCCAGCTAGCTGTTATTACCAGCGTTTGTGTTGCCTCAAGCGAAGCCACTCTGTATAATCAGTGTAGAGGAGGCTTAATTGTCTTTACCGCAGGATTTAAGTAGATTTGACGCGCTGGTGGAAATAATCGCCCGTCTGCGCGCCCCTGACGGCTGCCCCTGGGACCGGCAGCAGACCCATGCCTCGCTGCGGGAAAACCTGCTGGCGGAGTGCTATGAGGTGTTGGAAGCGCTTGACGAGGGGGATTCCGATAAGCTCTGTGGTGAGCTGGGCGACCTGCTGATGCAGGTTGTGCTCCACGCCCGGATTGCCGCTGAAGTCGGAGAGTTTCAGATGGGTGACGTGGTAGAGGGTATCAACACCAAGCTGATTCACCGCCACCCACATGTTTTCGGCTCAAAGAAGGTGAGAGATGCCGCAGAAGTGTCACATAACTGGGAGGCCTTAAAGCGGGAGGAAAGGGAGGAAGGCGATTCGATATTAGAGAGTGTGCCCAGGCAGATGCCAGCCTTGAGCTACGCGCATGAAATTTCTCGCCGGGTAGCGCGGGTCGGCTTTGACTGGGAGGATACGGAAGGGATTATTGATAAGCTGGTCGAGGAGGTTAAAGAAATCAGGCAGGCCGGCAGCCAAGAGGAGAAGGAGCAGGAATTCGGCGACCTGCTCTTTACGCTGGTCAATGTTGCCCGCCGGGAGGGGGTTGACGCCGAGGCGGTACTGCGGGAGGCAAACTGGAAGTTTTATAAACGCTTCGCCCGCATGGAGGAACTGTGCCGGGAGCGCGGGCTGGCCTTTAGCGAGCTTTCGTTTGAGGAACAGAACGACCTGTGGGAGGAGGCGAAAAGGGGGGTGGAGAAGTGAGGTTACTGAGGGACACATTATGGTGATGAAAATGCAGTCAATAGAGGAGATGTTAGCTATAATCAAATCCAACCCCAATACTTTGGGTTTGGTTGAGTATGGGAGTTCAGACGAGTCTGACAATTATGAAACGGGTGACTATGATTTGTATGTGATACTAAGGGGCAAAGCGCATGATGTTGAGAGTCTGCATTTTTATATTGGGGCTACGCCTGTAGATTTAAACTTAAGGTCATTGCAGGAAGTTAGAAGTATGCCATTTGCCGAAGGATTTGACATGGCTCTTCTAGACGGCAGGATTATATACGACCCGACAACACAGTTATCGCGGGAGATTGAAAAACTGAGAGACAGACAGAAAAAACATTCCCCCAGGGAGTACTCCGAACATTCTATCGCCTATGCCCGTCATGGGCACAAGCATGTCTTCAACAAGCTCAAAGGACGTCTTAATACCATGCCGCTACTTTGTAGATTCCTGCTGAGTACGAATATTTACTGGCTTGTTAACACGTATTTCAATGTTAGAAACATCCCTTTCAGAGGCGATAAACACGCCCTGAACTATTTTAAGGAAAACGAGCCTGATATATATCAGAGCATTGAGGGTTTCTACTCGGCAAAAGACCTGCAGGAACAATTTGAAATATCGGAGCGGCTTACCGAGCTGGTACTGAAGCCGGTTGGTGGTCAGTGGCAAGATGATGAAATTTTAGCTTTTGGGAATGAGGAGACTAAAGATTTAATAAAAAAGGGAGAGAAACTGTTTCAAGAACTGTTTATGTACAGGTGAAAAGTACATATCAGTTCTGCTGATAAGTCAATAATATGGAGGGCAAATGGTCGGGGCGGGCAGATTTGAACTGCCGACCTCCGCGTCCCGAACGCGGCGCGCTAACCGGACTGCGCTACGCCCCGATAGCAATATTATAGGCAGATAAGGCCCCGGTTGTAAACTGGAGACGTAAATTAATGAAATACTGCGTTCTGATAATTGACGGTGCGGCGGGCTTGCCGCTGAAAGAGCGGGGGGGAAAGACCTGCCTGGAGCTGGCTGATGTTCTCAACCTCGATGCTATGTCGGGGGAGGGTATGCTGGGGCTGGTGCGTACTGTACCACCGGGAATGGAGCCGGGTAGCGCCTGCGCCTGCATGTCGGTGCTCGGTTATGACCCTAGAGACTATTACAAGGGGCGTGCCGCCATTGAAGCCAGGAGCATGGGCATAGATATCGGCGAGGGGGAGGTCGTTTTTCGCTGCAACCTGGTGGCGGTGCGCGACGGTGAGATGTATGACTACAGCGCCGGCCATATCAGCACCGATGAGGCCCGGGACCTTATTTCGGCTCTCAACGAAAGCCTCGGTAGTGACGACTTAAGCTTTCACACCGGCGTTAACTACCGGCATATCCTGAAGCTCAAGGGGCGTGAGGATATCCTTGAGGCTGAGTGCACGCCGCCGCATGATATAACCGGCAGGTCGGTGGCCGGGTTCCTGCCGAGGGGGGCGGGGAGCGAAATGCTGCGCGACCTGATG
>JAUWYU010000090.1 GCA_030615655.1 Dehalococcoidia bacterium | reverse complement strand
AGCATGAGGGAGTAATCAAGCGTGTTGCCGCCGTCTTCACCGCCATCCCCCTTATCCTGGCAATATACCTCTTTGCCACCTTCGACCGCTCGTTGGGGGCGGCGGGGGTAATCCAGTTTGAGGAGAATTACCTGTGGATAGCGCCCTTAAATGCCCACTATCACCTGGGGGTCGACGGCCTGAGTATGCCCCTGGTCCTGCTGACGACGTTCCTCGGATTCCTGGTGGTTCTTATCTCCTGGAAGGTCCACGAGAGACCGCGTGAGTTCTTCGCCTGGCTGCTCCTCCTGGAAGCAAGCATTATCGGCGTTTTCGTCTCGCTCGACCTCCTGCTCTTCTTCGTCATGTGGGAGATTGAGGTTATCCCGATGTACTTCCTTATCTCCATCTGGGGCTCGGGACGCCGGGCATATTCAGCCATTAAGTATGTCCTCTACACCCTGTTCGGCAGCGCTTTCATGCTGGCGGGTATACTCTGCCTGTACTTCACCACCGGCAGCTTGAGTATGCTGGAGATATCCAGCGGCGGTCTGGGCATGGTGCAATCGATTATGCCGGCAGCGGCTATCTTCCTCCTGCTGTTCATCGGCTTCGCCGTGAAGCTGCCGATGTTCCCGCTGCATACCTGGCTCCCTGACGCCCATACCGACGCCCCCACCGCCGTCAGTGTCATGCTGGCCGGTGTGTTAATCAAGATGGGCGGCTACGGGATGATTCGCCTCTGTGTCGGCATGTTCCCGGACGTAGCGCAGAACTACGCCCAGCCGCTGATAGTACTGGCGTTAATCGGCATCCTCTACGGCGCCGCGGTAACCCTGATGCAGACCGATATCAAGCGTATGATTGCGTACAGCAGCATCAGCCACATGGGCTACGTGCTCCTGGGTATCTTTGCCTTGGGCCAGGTAAGCCTCACCGGGGCCGCCCTGCAGATGTTCTCTCACGGTATTATCACCGGACTCCTCTTTGCTATGGCCGGACTGGTGATACATAACATTGAGGTGCGCGACCTTCGCCAGCTGGGCGGCCTGGCGCGGCAGGTGCCGGTTATCGCTGTCGTCTTTTCCGTAGCTGGGCTGGCCTCCCTGGGACTGCCCCTCACCAGCGGCTTTGCCGCCGAGTTCCTCATCTTCCTGGGCAGCTTTAACAGTACCATCGTCGCCAACATGCAGGTCTATACGCTAATCGCTATCGTCGGCGTTGTCCTCACCGCCGGCTACATACTCTGGATGCTTCAGCAGGCGTTCTACGGTCCGGTGAAGGAAACATTTGACGGTGTCAGGGATGCAGACGGCCTGGAAAAGTTTTATATGTTCGCCCTGGTGGCGGTGATTATGCTGGTGGGTATCTACCCGGCAATTCTGACGGACGTTTTTAAACTCGGTATTTCGCCCATAGCGGCCTTGTTCGGCGGCTAGAATAATATAAGGAGAGTAGGATTTGAATCTGGAGCTGTTCATACCAGAAATAACCCTGGCAGTTTTTGCCATACTGGTAATCCTGCTTGACCTGTTCGTGCGCGACAAGTCATGGTTGCGGTTGGTGAGCCTGTCCGGACTGGTCATAGCCGGCGGTGTCACGGTAGCCATGTGGGGGGACGACTCCACCGCCATCTTCAACAACATGCTGGCCGTCGATAACTTCGCCCTGTTCTTCAAGCTGCTGTTTGCCGGTATTGCCTTCCTGGTTATTCTGGCTTCCACCGATTATGTTGCCAAGTTTGCCCGCTTCCAGGGGGAGTACTACGCCCTGATTCTGCTGTCTACCCTGGGCATGATGCTAATGGCGGCTACCACTGATTTAATCTCTCTCTTTGTTGCCCTGGAGCTTACCAGCATTTCCCTCTATGTTCTGGTCGGCTTTTTGAAGGACCGCAAATCAACCGAGGCCTCGCTGAAGTACCTCCTGCTGGGGGCCATCGCCTCGGCGGTGCTCCTCTACGGCATGGCGCTCGTTTTCGGTTCCACCGGTCAGACACAGCTGGGAGCGATTGCCCAGGCTATCCAGTCAATGTCTTTAGAGTCTGTACTCGACAGCCCGGCGCTGCTGATGGGTATCGTCCTGCTCATCGCCGGCTTTGGCTTCAAGATTGCCGCCGTCCCCTTCCAGATGTGGGTGCCCGATGTCTATGAAGGCGCGCCGACGCCGGTAACGGCCTATCTCTCCGTGGCCAGCAAGGCCGCCGGATTTGCCATCATCCTGCGCGTCTTCTTCTCCGCCTTCGGCATACCGGAATGGCTGAGCATGAACTGGGGCATGATATTCGCCGCGCTGGCGGTCATCAGCATGATTATCGGCAATGTGATTGCCATCCCCCAGACCAATATCAAGCGTATGCTGGGGTACTCCAGTATTGCCCAGGCCGGTTACCTTATGGTAGGGTTAGCCGCCATTGGATTCGCTCCGGCGATAGCGACGCAGGGGCAGAGCACCATTCTCTTCTTCCTCGCCAGCTACGCTTTAACCAATCTGGGTGCCTTTATCGCCGTTATCGCCATTTCAAATAAGATTAACAGCGACGATATAGCCGATTATGCCGGTATGGGCAAACGGGCACCGGTAATGGCGCTGGCCCTGACCCTCTGCCTTATTTCCCTCATCGGCATGCCGCCGGCGGCCGGATTCATGGCCAAGTTTTACATCTTCAGCACCGCCGTGCAGAACGACCTGCTGTGGCTGGTGGTTATTGCCGTGCTCAACAGCGTCATATCCGCCTACTACTATCTCCGCGTGGTCAAGGTAATGTGGTACGGCCAGCCAGCCTCCGGGGAGAAAGTGCCGTCCTCCGGAGCGCCGAGACTTGCTTTATTCCTCTGCTGCCTAGGTGTCCTGGTACTCGGTATTATCCCCGGCCTGGTAATGAGGTTAGCCGAGCTTGCCGGCAAGATGTTTGCCTTTTAATCAGCTGTCACCCTTGCCCTTTCCTCAATCTCACTTTATAATTCCATTAAGTGTCTGTAATAGCATCAAACCCTTAAGGTAGAATCCCATGAAAAAAATCGCCGGTTTTGTCTACGACCACTCCAGGCTCATCATAGCCTTTGTTGTCATCATAAACCTCGTTTCCCTGGCATCCCTCTTCCGCTTCAATCTGGATACGGATTTCCTCGCCTTCTTCTCCAAAGGAAACCCCAAAGCGGAAGAATACAACCGACTAAATGATAAATATCAGAGCGGCGAGGCCATCTCTGTGCTTATCGAGCAGGACGTCTCCCTCCTCGAAAAAGAAAACCTCCTGGATGTCTTCCGACTCCAGAAAGAGATGGAAGCTATCGACGGCGTCGCCCTGGTTCAGAGCTTCATTCCCCCGGAGCTGATGGCAGATGGCATTATTGCCACAGTGGATGAGGCGTACATAGAGGGGCAGTACGATACCCTTAGAGACTTTATAGAAAATGAATATTTTCTCACCGGGCAGTTCCTGGCAGGGGATAGCCGGAATGCCATCCTCATAGCCAGCCTCGGATTGGACGCTCCCGCGGGTAAGGTTCTCGACTCGCTAGGAGAGCTGGCTGAAGACAGCCCCCTGAATATTTCCCTGGCCGGCAACGAGGTGATTAAAGACACTATCTGGAGCTACCTCATACGCATACTTTGTATACTGCCCCCCTGCGCCATGTGTCTCATTCTCCTGGTCTTCTACCTCATTCTGAGAAGTCGCCGCCTCACCATCCTGGCCATTATCCCGGCCGGGCTGGCCGCACTCTGGACCTTCGGCACCCTGTTCTGGAGCGGTCAGGAGCTGAACCTGGTATCGGTACTGAGCCCGCTGTTTATCATTGTCATTGGCTCGGCCTACGGACTACACTATGTGAGTCATTTCCTGGATAATATTAATAAGTACCCGGACCGACGCCAGCTGACGGTGGCAACGCTGGGCATGGTCGGCACCCCCATTTTCCTGGCGACGATAACCACCATGGCCGGCTTTGCCTCCCTCACCTGGACGGAAGTGGTGCCGATGCGGCATATGGGTATTTTCGTCACTCTGGGAATCGGCTATGCCGGGTTCATGGCTCTATTCTTCCTGCCGGCCGTATTATCCAGGATAAAAATACCGGTATATAATGCCGGGACACAGGACAGCCGACTGAATAAATTTGTGCTGAAAGCGTCCCGACAGAGAATCCTGGTTCCCGTCATCTTCGCCGCCATCGTGACTGTCTCCGCCATCTATATACCCGGACTTCAGGTGGTATCCGACCAGCTGATGTTCTTCAAAGAAGATTCGGAAATAAGGCAGACCTTTGCCCGGATGGAAGAGCATTTCGGCGGGGCTATACCCCTCACCGGGGAGATAGCAGCCCCGCAGGGGCAGGAATCTCTGTTTGATAACGAGTATGCTAACAGGGTTCTGGAAACCGAGAGGCAACTGGAGAATGTTCCCGGCATTAAGAATGCTTTCTCTATCTTTGACTTACTGATAGGCATAAACAGAATGGCTACCGGAGAGGATGCCTACCCCGATAATCCGACTTTCACCCGGATAATGCTGTCTCAGATAAGCAGCGACGAGCTAGGCACCTGGGTATCTGCTGATGGTTTCAGGATGCTGGTCCGGACCGAAGGACTGACTTCCGGGGATATAGATAATCTTGAAGAATTTGTCGCCGAAAACCACGACATTATACCTGTTATCACCGGTATGCCGGTACTCTTTGATGAGATGAATAACCTTGTCGTTAAAAGTCAGGTTCAGAGTCTCGCTCTGGCGCTGGCGCTGATTTTTATCATGCTGTGGCTCACACTGCGCCGTATTACGGCTGCCCTGGCAGGTCTTCTGCCCATTGCCATTACCATCTGTGCCATCCTGGGCATGCTGGTCATGACCGATTTCCACCTCAATATCATGACCGCCAACCTCTCCGCCATCGCCATCGGCGTTGGTGTGGACTATTCCATACACCTTATATCGAGTATCTACTACTACCGCAGGAATGGGATGGACCGGCAGGAGTCGGTCAGTGCTGCCCTGGCCACCGTCTCACGCCCGGTGCTGGCTAACGCCCTCGGCTTGGCTATCGGGTTTTCCGCCCTCTTCTTCTCACCGCTGCGCATCCATTCTCAGGCGGCTTCGGTTATGTGGATAGCCATGGTAGTCTCGTCAATGGCCGCCCTGCTGCTGGTGCCGATATTCTATTCGAGGGGACGGCGTAAGGAATAAATAAGCCCGGCCCCTTCCGGTGCTAGAGACCAGTGAGGCTAGGCTTAATATCCTGAAACGAAAGAAATATTGCTTTTACTCTATCTTGCCGAACATCTCCTCCAGGGCTGCCTTGTCCAGTATCTTGCCGGTCACGCTCTGCGGGTCGGCGGCGGCCACCATCGCCGTGTATTTCTGCCATGTCTCCGGCTCTTCATAGCCGGTGGTATCCCTGCCTTCCATATACTCCATGACCACCTCGGTTTTAACGAAGTAGGGTCGGATACAGGTTATAGCTATGCCCGGTTCCCGCCGCATTTCCCGGGCCAGACCCAGTGTGAACCTCTCCACGCCGACCTTGGTCACCCCGTAGGCGATGCTCATTCGGATTTCTTTAGCCAGGATTGATGAAACATTGATAACCGTGCCGCTCCCCTTTTCCAGCATATGCGGCAATACCACCTTGGTGCAGAGAAAAGTCCCGTCCAGGTTTACGGACAGAATCAGCCTCCATCTCCGGTAAGGTATCTGCAAGAAGGCGTCCTGAGCCGTGACGCCGGCATTATTCACCAGCACATCGATTTTGCCGAACTTCTCCAGGGCTTGATTGACGATATTATTGACGTCATCCTCAATGGTAATATCGCCGCCCAGAGACAAGGTCTTCCGCCCGAGACTTTCAATCTCTTTGGCGGTTCCGGCCAGCTTGCCGTCGTCAGTTACCCGGTCGCAAATCACCAGGTCGGCCCCGGCCTCGGCCATACCCAGAGCGATGGACTTGCCCAGTCCCTGCCTGGCCCCGGTAACGAGTACAACTTTATTTTCTAACGCCATCTCCATGCCTCCTTTTTCTCACGCTTTACCGTTGTCTAGGTGAGCATGCCGTAATCAAGCGGAAAGATGCCGGCCGTCGTATTGGCGGCGGCATCGGATGCCAGGTAGAGAGCAATAGCTGCCACATCATCAGGCTCGCCAAAGCGCCCTATAACGGTCTGGCTCAGCATTCTCTCATTAACTCCGGGCATCTGCAGGAACGGGTCGGACAATCGACTGTACACCCAGGCGGGAGCGATGGCATTGACTCTGATGTTGTACTTGCCCCACTCGTGAGCCATGACCCTGGTCAGGTGCATTACGGCCGCTTTGCTGACACAGTAGGCG
>JAUWYU010000161.1 GCA_030615655.1 Dehalococcoidia bacterium | reverse complement strand
CCTCTCCGAGCCTCAGCCTGAGTTCGTTAGCCATGATTTTACCGGCGGAGATATCATCGCCATAAGTAAAACCGCCGGGGATGACCAGTATCTGGTAGTCAGCCAGGAGCTTTTCGCGACGAAACAGCTCGGTCACCAGCGGGGAATCGACCTCGGCCCCGGCCTGCTCGAAGGCGACCTGAGTCTCAAAGTCACAGTTCGTCCCGGGAGCCCGCAGCATAAGTGTTTTTACTTTTGCCATGATAACTACCAGCGCAGGGGTTGTTGCCACGCCTCTTTCCGTTCTTTAATACCAGCGAAAAGCACCACCTTACCATCCCGGCCATAGACCTCAAGGGTTTCTTTATCCGTTACCTGCCCGATTTCGGCGAAGTCGACGCCGCGCATCATATCCTCAAATTCATCCTTATGCTCCGGGGCTACTTCAGCTATAAATCTGGTATTCGATTCTGAGAATAGTATGAAGTCGTCACGCTCAATCGACTCCACCAGCGGGACATTCTCCAGACGGATGGTGATACCGAGTCCGCCGGCAAAGGCCATCTCGGCCGCGGCTACCCCGATACCACCCTCGCTGCAGTCATGGCAGGCCCTGACCAGACCTTTATCCATAGTCGCCGACAGGCTGTCCATGAGCCGCTTCCCTTTCTGTGGATTTACTCCGGGTACAGTGCTGCCCACATAGCCATGAACGGCGTAGTAGTGCGAACCGCCCAGTTCAGGTCGTGTTTCGCCAATGATATAGATAATATTGCCGGCCTGCTTGCAGTCCATGGATACAGCCTTATTGACGTCCTTCATCACGGCTACGGCCGAGATGAGAAGGGTCGGCGGAATGCAGATGCTTTCTTTTCCCGTCTCGTACTCGTTATAGAGGCTGTCCTTGCCGGAAATAAAGGGCGTCTCGTAGGCAATGGCGATATCGTAGCATGCCTGCGCCGCCCGCACCAGAGCGCCGAGACGGTCGGGCTTTTCAGGGTTGCCCCAGCAGAAATTATCCAGTAGAGCCACTTCCTCCAGGCTGCCGCCGACGGCGATTATCTGTCTGAGGGCTTCATCAATGGCCGAGGCGGCCATCCAGTAAGTGTCAATGTCCCCGTACTTGGGATTAATGCCGCTGGCGACAATCAGGCCCCTCCGGGAATCAGGCAGCGGCTGGATAACGGCGGCATCGCCGGGGCCGTCATTGTCGACGCCGACGAGCGGCTTGAGCACGCTGGAGCCCTGCACTTCATGGTCGTACTGACGTATGACCCATTCCTTGGAGCATACGTTCCAGGAGCCGAGTATCTTCATCAGGTCTTCTTTGAGGTCGGGCGGCTGGGGAAAGTCCGGCTCGGGGTACTGCGGCGGCTGCCAGACGGCTTCACGCTCCAGCTGGGGAAGGCCCTCATGCAGGAAAGCCATATCAAGGTCGCCCACAGGATTGCCGTCGTAAAAGAGCTGGAGGCGGCGGTTATCGGTAAACTCGCCGATGATGGTAGCTTCCACATCCTGGCTCCGGAAAAAGGCCAGCAGCCGGTCGATATTACCGGGCGGGACTGCCAGCAGCATCCGCTCCTGTGATTCGGACACCCATATCTCGGAATAAGATAGACCGGCATATTTCAGGGGGACTTTTTCCAGATCAACACGCACCCCCGTGGTTTCACCCATTTCACCAACCGCCGAGGAAAGCCCGCCCCCGCCGCAGTCGGTGATGCGACGGTACAGTCCCATATCACGCGCCTTGAGAATGGCATCAAGGGATTTTTTCTCCATAATAGGGTTGCCTATCTGGACCGAGCTCAAGGAGATATCCTCGGACTCCTTGTTCAGTTCTCCCGAAGCAAAGGTAACGCCGTGGATGCCGTCGCGGCCGGTCCTGCCCCCGACGACAACGATGAGGTCACCGGGTTTTTGCTGTCCCCTCTGGGCCATGTGTTCAGGCATAAGGCCCACCGTACCACAGAAGACGAGGGGATTACCCACATAGCGTTCGTCAAAGAGTATGGCGCCGTTAGACGTGGCGATACCCATACGGTTACCGTAGTCGGCCACGCCGGCACGGACACCCTTGAAGATGCGGCGCGGGTGCAGCACTCCCCGGGGGAGGTCGGCGTGGGGTAAATCGGGCGGACCGAAGCAGAAGACATCGGTGTTCAGAATGGGCTTGGCCCCCAGTCCCGTACCGAGGGGGTCGCGGATAACGCCGCCAATCCCCGTCGCGGCGCCGCCATACGGTTCCACGGCTGAGGGGTGATTATGTGTCTCTACCTTGAAACAGATAGCATAACGGCCATCAAAATCGATGACGCCGGCGTTGTCCCGGAAAACGGAGAGACACCACGGCTTTTGCAGTTCCTCGGTGACCCTCATAACAGTGCTTTTCATCAGGTTGTTAATGGTCTGGCCGCCCAGCTTGATTTTGCTTTTGAAGGTCTTGTGTATGCAGTGCTCGGACCATGTCTGCGCCAGAGTCTCGAGTTCAACATCGGTCGGATTGCGGCCCAGTTTGCGGAAGTAGTCCTGGATATGCCTCATCTCGGCCAGGTTCAGCCAGAACCGGTGCTGGCTCAAATCCATCAAATCATCGTCGTTCATATTCAGGATGTCGATGATTTCAAGACTGAATTGATATGTCGCCGAAGGCAGGGCGACGGCTTCACGCCGAGCGACGATGTGCTGGACAACACCGTTGACCAGCAGCTTATCACAGATTGATTGAAGAGCCTCCTCCGACAGCTCACCCCAGAGCAGGTATTTTTTGGCGGTCCTGACGGCTTCAACGGCGGTGATGCCGAGGTCTTCGATTCCCTTTTTAACGCTTTCCTCGACAGGGTCCATCACGCCGGGGTTATAGGCGACTTCGAGGAGATGAGCATCGTCAGGGCAGGAATTCTCCCGGTAGGAATATTCCTCGACAATGGGGTCGGTCAGCAGTTCCCGGCAGATAGTCTCCAGTCCGGTCTCGTCCAGTCTTCCTTCCAGAAGATAGATATCGCTGACGCTGACCCGTTTTACCGCCGTAATGCCGAGGTCAAGTATGTCCTTCCGCAGGGCTTCCGCCCTGGGGTCGGCGAACCCGTCCTTTACCGAGACTTCTATGCGAAACATTTTTTGCTACAATATGGGCAGGTATTTCTTAAGCTCGTATTCCGTAATCTGCATCCGGTACTGGTCCCATTCAATCTTTTTGTTCCGGATGAAAGCATCAAAGACATGGTCACCGAGAGCTTTTTTCACCAGCTCGCTTTTCTCGGTTATTTGTATCGCTTCCAGCAGGCTGGCCGGCAGGACAACGATGCCTCCACTTATCCTTTCAGCTTCAGTCATGTTATAGACATTTTCTTCTGTCGGATCAGGAACCTGGTAATTCTTCTTAATTCCCTCCAGCCCTGCCGCCAGCATCACGCTGAAAACGAGGTAGGGGTTACAGGCGGGGTCAGGGGAGCGGAATTCAATGCGGGTTGCCTTTTCCTTGCCGGGACGGTACTCCGGCACCCGGATAAGGTCGGAGCGGTTCCGCCGTGCCCAGGAGACGTATACCGGTGCCTCATAGCCCGGCACGAGCCTCTTGAAAGAGTTAATCCACTGGTTACAAAC
>JAUWYU010000023.1 GCA_030615655.1 Dehalococcoidia bacterium | reverse complement strand
GCCTTTCTGGCCTCGGACCGCTGTAGCTATATGATAGGGCAGCTTGTCCAGCTGAGCACTTCTTAAATCTCAGGTGAGGGGGTGTATCCTCCCGTAAGCCCCGCCTCCCCCTCTCCATGTTATCTATTCCCACCCAGCTTGCCCGCCGTAGCTTTAGCGTAGGCTGGCCGCCCTCGCATCATTTTCTGCTTATCCCGCAGTTTTATCCCCGCCACCCCAAGGAGAGTCTAAGAGAGGCGGAGCCTCTCTTTTAAAAAATCTTCCCCCTCTCCAATCAAAATATTTCTCGGTCTAATCCAGTGTTACTGATTGGAGAGGGGGATTAAGGGGGTGAGGTAGACAAAATATCTTCCTTCATATCATATCTATTCTATTCCCGCCCTGCCGGTAATTAATACGGGCCATTTATCCAGCATGCTAACACCTCATAGCCGGATAAATGACCCGCCAAAAAAATAATGAAAATACGTATTTATATTAACCTGAATATTTCTCAGGCTTTTTATCAGGATGATATCACATTGTTTCTATTATGTACTTTCTTTGTCGTACCAAGCGAGCTTCCATACAGTTTGTCGAGGAGGGATTTGATTTCCCTGAGTCTTTCCGTGTCGTGGGCTAATCGCGTTAGTCGGTGAGCAGCCCACCTTTCAATTTCAGGATCAGTCACACCCAGGGCTCGGGCAACGTTTATCGTTGCGTCGGTGACTCTCTTGGAGTAACCGGTACTCTCTTCAAACCGAGCCTGCACTCCACTGGCTATGGCCTCCATTTTATCGATGGATGTTGACTGGACTCTCCCGGCCTGTCTCTCAACTCCCTGGTATATGTTTGAAGTCTTCATGAGCTGATTCCCCTCCTGAATTACTGGCCTGGGTAACTGGCAGGACCCCCTTGCCTGCTCCGAAGCGGCCATTGGTCACGGTTCAAGTACGGAGTAAAACTGTGCTCTTCTCTACTCCCTACTTCTTACCCCCTTCCTTCCTGTTTTCACGTTCAAAGGGCCATCCCTTGACGGGTATGTTCCATTGCTCAAGGAACTCTCTGAAGTCTTTCTTGTCGATGCGGTAATGGCCGCTGGGTAATCTAAAAGCCTTCAGTCTGCCGCTCTTTATCCATTCGAGTACCGTGCTTTTGCTGACCTGGCAATACGCGGCGATGTCCCGCGATGTCAGGCGAATTTTTTCTTTATAATCGTTTCTAGGCAAGGTGGACCCCTTTGTGGTGTAATTGTCATGATGGATCGTGTGTTCTAACTGTTTTTGGCAAAGCAGGCATATTATACATATGATAAGTATGTAAAATTACAAACGCATCACAAAACAGGGTAGAAATGTCACAAAAAAGTCACAAAAATCTTTAATTTATTACTAATAGGCTGGGAGGTAGGTACTGGGTATTCCTCTCGGCAGCGTATGTGGCATTATAGAAAAATCACAAAACGTGATGGAAATGTCACAAAGCTGTCACAAAAATTGATGACTTCGGATAATTGCCTTGGGATGATTGCGGATTTGGCCTTTTCGGTATGGGTTTGACATGACGTTATGTTGCTGGTAATATAGTTTGTCTGGGATTTCTGCAGGATTGGTGAAGAAATGGCCGGGACCAAAATACCTGAATTTGGCGTCAAGCACGTGTCCCGCTCCGGGCATCGTCCGGAGTCCGGCATAGTGGTGAGGAGCAAGGTGTGGCTGGAGAAGGACGGCAAGCTCTTTATGGGTTGGGGCAGGGCAACGCTCCTGGAACGTATTGACCAGCTTGGCTCGATATCGGCGGCGTCCAGGTCGATGAAACTGGCTTACCGGAATGCCTGGCTCTGGGTTGAAGCCATGAACCGCCTGGCGCCGAAGCCGCTGGTGGAGAAGTCTACCGGAGGCGCCCGGGGAGGTTATGCTAGGTTGACCGATGAAGGACGCCGGATTGTCAGCGAGTATAAAGAGAAACGCGGTAAGGTGCGGGAGATACTGGAGTAAAATACGTAAAAATTTTTTGGAGAGCGTTATATTATTATTAATATAACGATTCTCTCTACGGGGAAACAGCGTCGAGATGGAAACGCAATGTCAGTGATTAGGGTAATGAATCTGGTGTTAGCTGGTATGCTGTTACTCCTGGCTGTCGGCGGATGTGCCCGGGAAGAGCGAAAGTCGATAACCGCCTTCTGCGGTTCGGCCAGCAAGCCCGCTATGGAAGAAGCCGCGCTGACTTTTGAGCGGGAGACCGGGATTGAGGTTTTTCTCAACTTCAGCGGCTCGGGAATCATGCTGTCACAGATGAAAATTTCAAGAAGCGGCGATTTATATATCCCGGGTTCTCCCGATTACATGGAAATCGCGGAAGAGGACGGGGTGGTTGACCCGGAGTCGGTAAGGATAATCTCATACCTGGTCCCGGCTATTCTGGTTCAGGGAGGCAATCCGGAGAATATTCAGAAACTATCGGATTTAGCCCGTCCCGGTATTGAAATCGGTATCGGTAACCCCCAGGCGGTATGCGTCGGCTTATATGCTTATGAAGTGCTGGAGTATAACAACCTGCTGGAAGCGGTAAAGCCGAATATTGTTACTCACGCTGAGAGCTGCTCCAAAACGGCCACCCTTATAGCCCTGAAATCGGTAGATGCCATTCTGGGGTGGCGCGTCTTCTCCGAGTGGCACGATACTATAGACGTGGTTTATCTGGAGCCGCAGCAAATACCGAGGCTTTCCTATATCCCCGGCGCCATATCCACCTTTGCTGAAGATAGAGAAAGCGCACAAAGATTTTTAGATTTCCTGGTATCGCCTCAGGGACAGGCGATTTTTGGCAGCTGGGGATATATTGTTACCGAAAGTGAGGCCAGCAAATTCGCTCCCCATGCTGAAATTGGCGGCGAGTATAAGCTCCCCGGGACTTATCAACCACTGGTGCAATAAAAATCGATTCTAAGGTATGATGTCATGTTTAAAATCCTGAGGGGTGCCGGCGGTGAGAGGGTTTTTAGATGGGCTACCATCAGCGCCCTCGTTGTGTTAGCCTTGTTCTTTATCGGTATTGTCGTATCCATGATGGCTTATACCAGGTGGGATACCTTTGTGTCGGCATTATTCTCGGAGGAGATACTGTTTGCCATCAGGTTGAGCGTCACTACGGCTACGGTGGCGGCGGTTATCTCCATACTGATTGCCGTGCCGGTTGCCTACGCTATTTCCCGGGCCAGTTTCCCCGGGAAGGACATCGTTGACAGTCTGCTTGATTTACCTATTGTCATATCCCCGGTAGCCCTCGGTGCCGCCCTGCTGGTGTTTTTCAATACCCCTCTGGGTGCCTCCATTGATGATAACGTTATCAAGTTTGTTTTCTCGGTGCCCGGTATTATATTAGCCCAGGTGACGGTTATCAGTGCTCTGGCTATCAGGCTGCTCAAGTCTACCTTTGACAGTATCGACCCCCGCTACGAGCAGGTTGCCCGGACATTGGGCTGCAGTAAACCGGAGGCCTTTTTCAGGGTTACCCTGCCGCTGGCTAAAAACGGCTTGATTGCCTCCGGGATTCTTACCTGGGCGCGAGCCGTCGGCGAGTTCGGGGCAACGGTTACCCTGGCCGGGGCCACGGCCATGAAAACGGAAACGTTGCCCACGGCCATATTCCTCAGTCTGGCTTCGGCCGATGTGGAGAAAGCGATAGCGGTGATTTTTGTGCTGGTAATAATTGCGGTCGTGGCTCTGCTGTCCATCAGGAAAATCACCGGCAGAAGGTATCAGATATGATTGAAATTAAAAACCTTACTATAGAGCTGGGCGAGTTCTTTCTGAAAGATATCAATCTATCTATCGGTGACGGCGAATATTTTGTCATCCTCGGCCCGACGGGAGCGGGCAAGACTGTTCTCATTGAGTGTATTGCCGGACTCCATCGCGTCAAGCAGGGAGAGATATGGTTGGGTCAGAATGAGGTTACGCACCTGGCGTCGGAGGAGAGGAACCTGGGCTACGTGCCTCAGGATTACGTGTTATTCCCCTTTCTGAATGTGGTCGATAATATTGCGTTCGGCCTTAGGCAGGCGAAATATAACAGGACAGAGATTCAGGAGCGGGTAAACAAATTGGCCGGTCTGATGGGTATCTCTCAGTTATTGCATCGCGATATACGCTCCCTCAGCGGCGGCGAAAAACAGCGGGTAGCTCTGGCCAGAGCCCTGGCGCCCTCTCCCGGGATTCTGCTTCTTGACGAGCCGCTGAGCGCTCTGGACCTGCAGACCGCCAGGTATTTAAGGCTGGAGCTGGGACGTGTTCACCGGGAGCTGGGACTTACCACTATCCACATAACTCACGACCTCATGGAAGCCGTCGACATGGCCGATAGAGTGGCCGTTATCCAGAACGGGCATGTGGAGCAGGTAGCGGAACCGGAGAGAATGCTCTTCTATCCCGGGAGTGAAAGGGTCTCCGATTTCATCGGGACGCCGAATATTCTCGACTGCGATTACTGCCACAGTCTGGGGCAGGGGGTTATGGAAGTCGGCTGCGGCAGCCTGAAGCTGATTGTTCCTCATGAGGGCATTTCCGTTCACAAAGTAGCCATTTTACCCCGCCATATATATGTCTCGGAGACAAGGCCGCCCGGACGGGGCGTTAACGGATTCCAGGGGACAATCACCGAAATCAAGTATGCCCGCAACGCCGTTAGAATCGCCCTTGAAGTAGGTGAAAATAACCTTATAGCCGAGATACCCTATCATATCTTTGAAGAAATGGATTTAAACGTGGGTAAAGAGGTCTTTCTCATATTAAGGATGAGAAGGATAAGGGTCTACGAAAGTAATAATTGACAGCATTTTTCGCGTAAATTGAGAAATTCCTGGCTTTCCAGCGAACCTTTTTATATATTTAGCGTTATAATATAATAGGTAGTCAGGTAATAAAAGGGAGGTTGTTATGAAAAGATTGATAGCGGGTCTGTTGATAATTATTATTCTTGCGGGAACGGTTGCCTGTGCCGGAGGGGCACCGGAATCGGAGCCGAGTGTGGGTGTGCCGTCTCCTGAGCCGGCCACCATATCGGCCGGTAAAGATGGTATGGTGGTTGAAACGGCGCCTCCGATGGAAGAAGAGTATGCATATGCCGAAGCCGACGAGTCCTGGTCCGGCGAGCGTATGATTGTCCGCTCCGGGGACATGTCGCTGGTGGTGGAGGACGTTGCTTCGACCATGGAGCAGATTGACACTCTTGCCGGTAACTATGACGGCTATGTCGTGTCTTCAAACAGCTGGCAGGAGCGGGAAAGGACCATGGGGACCATCACCATCCGCGTGCTCGCCGAGTACTTTGATGAAGCTATCAGGGCGCTGCGTGGCATGGCCGTCGAGGTAACCCAGGAGAGCACAACGGCTCGGGATGTCACCGAAGAGTACGTTGACCTGGAAGCCAGGTTGCATAACCTCGAGGCGAGTGAGGCGCAGTTGCTTGTGCTGATGGAAAAGGCAGGCGATGTCAGTGAAATACTCAGCGTTCAGCGTGAGCTTACCAGGACCAGGGGTGAAATCGAGCAGACAAAAGGCCGCATGCAGTATCTGGAGGAGAGCTCGTCCACGTCGCTTATTCAGGTGCGGCTGGAGCAGTCCAAGCTTACCGTAGAGTTCAGTGCCAATACGCGGAATGTTAAGGAAGGCGAGAAGGTATGGTTTTACCCCGATGTCTCCGGCGGTTTTAGCCCCTATAGCTATGAGTGGGACTTTGGTGACGGAAACATCAGCACGGAAGAGAGCCCCTCCCATACTTATAAGTCTGACGACATCTATACCGTCTCCCTTGAGGTAACCGATGACCGCAACAACACGGCTTCCTATGAAAGGTCCAGTTATATCACGGTTCTTCCCGGCTGGAACGCCGGTAGTATCGCCAGTGGTGCCTGGAACGGACTGGTAATTTTTGGACGTGTGCTGGCCGATATCATCATATGGTTGGCCATCTTCATTCCGCTCTGGATAGTTATCGGTGGTATCCTTTACTTCGCCTGGTGGCGCCGGAGGAAGAAGGCTTAAGTTGAAAGCCGCTTGATAATCTCTTCCTGGCTCAAGCCTTCTATAGCTATAACCTTGTTGCGGCTGGCCTGACCTTTAACAATAGATAAAGAAGATTTGCTTACTCCCAGTGCCTGGCTGAGGAAAGCGGTAAGCTCCTTGTTGGCCTTACCTTTGACCGGCGGTGCGGCAATTCTTACCTGCAGCACCCCGTCGGCGAAACCGCTTATCTCGCTCCGGCTGGCATTGGAAGTTACTTTCAGGCGCAACCAGTTATCTGTCATTATGATTATTTGCGGTCATGGAAAAGGGGGTTGACTAGTCAAAATCTCCGCCGGCCCCGCGCCCCACCGACAGGGCGATGGACCCCAGAAGCAGAATTACCGACAGCACAAACCAGAACATCGTGGTGAACTGGTCACCAATATTCAGGTCTACTTCCAGGGCGGTAATAATGCCCAGTACGGCGGAGAGTCCGCCGATGCCGCCTAAGATTGCCGCTATTATTCCCATCAGGTGACCTCCTTCTCGGTTTATCGTATTGCTTCGAATGTTATATAATTGAATGAAACGCTGTATTTTATGCGTTTGGAGATAATATAGCATGAAACTGACAAATAATCTATATTTTTATCGGGAACAGGGAATACTGGACTGTAATACCTATGTCATCACGGGGAATCCCGGTATTATTATCGACCCCGGCAACCCGGTATTTCTGCCGGTAAAGGTTGGTGGTTTATATAAAGATGGCATTAACCCCAAAGATATTAGCGTCATCACCAATACGCACCTTCATATCGACCACTGCGGTGCCGATGAAACCTTTAAAAAGCTCTCCGGAGCCGAAATTGCCATTCACCCTGTCCACAAGGAAAACTATCAGATGGTGGTGGTTGACGGCGCCCGGCTCTTCGGGATACAGCCGCTGAAGTTAACCGAAGATTACTGTCTGGACCATAACCGCTTAAACAATGATAATGTGGAATTGGAGATAATTGAATCTCCGGGGCACTCTCCTGACTGTATCTGCTTTTACAATCGGCAGGACAAGGTGCTTATTTGCGGAGACGTGATATTTGACATGAATACCGGCCGCGTTGACCTCCCCGGCGGTAATAGCAATGAGCTGAAAAAGTCCATAGAGGCGCTGTCGTGCCTGGAGGTTGAATACCTGCTTCCCGGTCACATGGGTGTCGTGACCGGCGCCGACAAAGTCGCGTCCAACTTCGATTTCATCAAAAACAACGTGCTCTTATGGCTATGACGGAAACATTAACGGAATCTTTTGAGCTGGGGCCAATCCGGCCGCCGAGCGAGGCCTTCTCGCTGCTCATCCGTGTCACCAGAAACTGCCCCTGGAATCGGTGCAAGTTTTGTCCTATCTATAAAGGCGATAAATTCCAGCTGCGGACGGTGGAGGAGGTAAAGCAGGATATCCGGACAGCCAGGGTGATTCACGATAGGATTGGTGAGCTTGCCCGGAAATCCGGCGACAAAAGCCTTAGGGAAGTGGCCGCTATTGTGTGCAGCAGTCCTCCCAATGATGCCTATCGTAACGTTGCTCTCTGGCTGTATGCCGGCGGCAAACACGTCTTCCTTCAGGACGCTAATACCCTGATTATGAAGACTCCCGACCTTGTTGAGGTGATAAAGTACCTGAAGGAGACCTTCCCCGGCATCGACCGTATCACCAGCTACTCCCGGTCGAAGACGGCGGCCCGGAAGACTCTGGACGAGTTGGTTGAGCTACGCGAGGCCGGGCTTTCCCGACTTCACATCGGGCTGGAATCGGGCTACGACCCCGTGCTTGAATTTATGGATAAAGGGGTCACCGCGGCCGACCATATCGTCGGCGGCAGGAATGTGGTGGCATCGGGGATATCTCTGTGCGAATACGTTATGCTGGGTGTGGGCGGCAGTAAGATGTGGCGTGAGCATGCCTTGGAGACAGCCAGGGTTCTGAACGAAATTAACCCCGACTTTATTCGGTTTCGCACCCTGACCATCCAGAGTCGGATGCCTTTACATAACGATGTTGTCAGCGGTGCTTTTGCCCGGGCCACGGATGAGGAGATTATAGAAGAGGAGAAGCTCTTTATTGAGAATCTCGATTGTCATTCGTATATCGTCAGCGACCACATGATAAATCTATTGCAGGAAGTCGAAGGCAAACTGCCCGAAGATAAAGAGAACATGCTGGCCGTCATCGGCCGTTTTCAGGCCCTGCCGCCGGATGAGAGGGCTAATTTCAAGCTCGGCCGCCGACTCGGCATATATAATAGACTTGACGACCTGGATGATGCTTACCGTCATGAAGAAGTCGGACGGGTGATGGGGAGAATTGGTGAAGACGGCGCGCTTGATGAAGTACTATTTAATTTAATGGAGAGGTATATCTAAGTATGGCGGGACTGGAACAGGAAATCGGCGAGTTACTGCGGCGCAGGGGACTGACCCTCGGAGTGGTGGAGTCGGCCACCGGCGGCCTGCTCTCCCACCGCATTACCAATGTCCCCGGCAGCTCCGACTACTATAAGGGGTCGGTGACGGCCTACAGCAATGAGACCAAGATTAAGGTTGTCGGCGTCGGGGCGGACACCATTGAGCGGTACGGCGCCGTGAGTCAGCAGGTAGCTGAGCAGATGGCGGCAGGCGGTAGAAAAGTGCTGGCGGTTGATATCTGCCTGGCCGATACCGGTATTGCCGGACCGTCCGGGGCGGCTGTGGATAAGCCGGTAGGACTTTTCTACCTTGGCATGGCTCATGAAGGTGGCGTCTCCAGCCGGAGGCACGTATTCCACGGCGACCGCGAGCAGAATAAAAGAAGCGCCGCCGGGGCCGCTTTAAGCTGGTTGAAGGAATATCTGATAAGCTTGACGGGTGTCTAGGGGGGTGCCAGTCCCTTTCCTTAAAAGATGGCTATGTATCAGCCGGTAACGGTCTTGAGAAGTTCATTCACGTCTCTTGTGATATTATCCAGGTCTTGCTGATTCGGCCGTCCCCTGATATCCCCCAGCCTGCCCTTGGTGCTGTTCTCTTCAGAACCATGGAACTCGCCGACGGCGTACCATTCTCCGGCTACGTCAAACCCCAGGTGTTCAAGAAATTGCCCGAGGTATTTACCCACGGGTATCGCTTCGCTTATGCCGGTGTGTGGCCCGGAATACGTGACAAAGACCACTCCCTTTTTCCCGGGCAGCTTCGGGGTACACAGCTTTATATCGCCGCGTTCCCTGTGGTAGTTCATTTTTTCTTTTATATATTCCTGGACCGGTTCGGGCGGTTGCCACATATAAGACGGCGCTCCGATAAAGACCAGGTCATATTCATACAGCTCCTCGGTCTCTGCTTCTTTCACAGGTTTTAACACCGAATTTACACCGCCGCTTTTCAGCGCGTTATGAATGGTCTCGGCTACCTGTTTCGTGTTTCCCGTAGCCGACCAGTAAATAATGAGCGCATTCATTTACCCTCCTTAAAAATATAAACACGGTTCAGGGAATCTGAGACTCCTGGGCTAATTCTTTCCGTATTTGCTGCTCGTATTGTATAAACTTTTCCCTGCCTAACGTATATGCCGGAATAGCCCATTTCATTTCGTTCAGGTTCCGGGTTATGGTCGGTATCCAGTTATGAGGGATGGATATCAGCATCAATCCCTCGGGAAATACCTGTCTTCCTTTCATACCATAGGCTAGGCCGGTAATCGTGTAATTCACTTTCCCGCTGAGATAGGGATAAACGTAGAGCCAGGAACACCCCCCTACCAGTGTCGCCTTACTCTCGTACATCTCCCCGGTTGAATAAGTCATCGCCCTCAGCACGATTTCTGCCTGGCCGGGATTAGCCATAATAATTAGGAGGTCTGGCTCGAATGTCAATTTGTCTAACGGCGACATGGCGACATAGTTGACCGCGCCCGGCTCCATAGTATAAACGAACCGGCGCAGGCGGATGTTAGCATGTGGCTCCTGAAAAATTTCCAGTTTAACTCCCAGTAGCCCGCCATCGGAGGGCGGTGGTGATTCGCCCACCATACCCAGGAAGCTTTTTCCGACGCAGTTCTCATTATCTCTGGTGAAGTAAAAAGGAGCTCCTCTTTGATGGGCTTCCTTGAGCATTTCGCAGAGAGCCAGGCTTTTGTCCAGTGGCTCTATGCCTTCCGGTTTGTGGAACAGGAACTTGACGCCTACAGGTGGCTTCTCAAAATTGAATTTGCTGTAAATGGAAAAATCGGTCTGAAGTGGTCTCATATTAACCTCCTCTAATCATATATTTTGATGAAGACGGCTGAGGAGTAGCGACAATACCGTCATTCATGAAATGCCTGGATGCTCGGGGCTTGAGCCGCCCGCTGCATTGTTTCGTGCAACGAGAGAAGCCGTTTTTCCCCTATCGGACAACCTCAAATCACGCCTGAACCTTCCAGCCTGCTTATCTCTTCATGGCTCATCCCCAGTAGCTGGCTCAGGACATCTTGAGTGTGCTCCCCCAGGTCCGGAGAGGCTTGTTCCACTTTATAGGGTGTCCTGGAAAACTTGAAAGGTGTATTGACAACCCTGAAGCTGCCTGCCTCCGGGTGCTGGACATTGATAATCATGTCTCTGGCCGCTATCTGCGGGTCGCTGGCCGCCTGCTCAATGGTATTGACTGGACCGCAGGGTATGCCGGCCTGTTCCAGCTCTTCAGCCCACTCTTGAGTGGTTCTGGTTTTCATGGCCTCTGTTAGTATCGGTTCCAGCGTTTCATAGTTCTGAGTGCGTGACCAGCCGTCCTTGAACCTCGGGTCGTCGATGATATCGACACGGTCGATGGCCGCACAGAAGAGTGGCCACTGGTCTTTGATTCCACCCCTCAGAGCTACGGCAATGTCGCCGTCCCTGGTCTGGAAAGTCTGGAACGGCGTAATGACGGGGTGCCTTGTGCCAAGAGCGTGGGGTATCTCGCCGGTATTAAGATAGCGGACAAAGGCGTTTTCCTGGACCGTTACCTGGCAGTCCAGCATGCTTATGTCCACGTACTGCCCCTCGCCGCTTATATGGCGCTCCTGTAAAGCCGCGAGAGTGGCCGTACACATAAATAGGGCCGCCGCAATGTCGCCATAAGATGCCCCCGGTCTTACCGGCGGACCCCCTTCCTCACCGGTGATGCTCATGACTCCCCCCATAGCCTGGACAGTGACATCGAAAGCAGGCTTGTTGGCATAGGGCCCGTATTGACCGAAGCCGGAGCCGGCAACATAAATGATTCCGGGATTATGTTCCCTTACTCTTTCGTAGCTGAGACCCAGTCTATCCATTGTTCCAGACGTGAAATTCTCAACCAGCACGTCAGCGCTCTTCGCCAGTTTCAGAAACACCTCTACCCCTGACTCGGTGGCTAAATTCAGCGTGACGCTTTTCTTGCCGCGATTGAGGCTGAGAAAGTAAGTGCTTACTCCCCTGACAACAGGGCCGTTGCCCCTGGCGATATCGCCTACCACCGGCCTCTCAATCTTGATGACCTCGGCGCCCATATCGCTGAGCAGCATGGTAGCGAAAGGACCGAATAGCACCTGCGTCAGGTCAAGGATTCTGATTCCGTTCAATGGACCGGCCATGCTTCACCTCACTTCTTTTGGCTCTGATTGGTATGCCCGCACCATGGTCGCTCTGGGTGTCCAGGGAGTCTTTATCAGCATATGCGCATCGCCCTTTCCGGCGTGGTGCTCATCTGGAACATGCCGGGATTATCCCTGTTTTCCTCAAAGCATGAAGCCTTATAACATCACGGTGCCGCCATCTATATAGATGACCTGCCCCGACATGAAATCCGAATCTGCCGAGGCTAGAAACACGGCCGCCCCTATCAGGTCTGTCGGCTCCTCGCGCCGTTGAATGGACTGTTCCGAGGTCGCCAGCTTGAATGTTTGGTCGGTGCCGGCCTGGTTTAAACTCGCTTCGGTAGCCGTGTATCCCGGCGCGATAGCATTGACATTGATATTCGATGAACCCAGCGCGTGGGCCAGGGCGTGAGTCAGTGTGTAAATGGCTCCCTTGCCGCAGGAATACGGCATAAAGAACGAGGCCGCCGGGACTCTGGCAACGTTAGAGGCGATATTGATAATCTTGCCGCTGGACTGCTTTACCATGAGGGGGGCAATTGCCTTGCAGACCAGCCAGGTTCCCTTTACATTCACCGAAAATATTCGGTCCCATTCCTCCGCCGTCCAGATGTCCCACGGCTTCGCCTCGATTCCATACCATATGGCGGCATTGTTGATGAGGATATCCACCCGTCCGTACTCCTGCATAACCTTCTCCGCCAGCTTCTGGGTGTCGCTTTCAACCGAGATGTCGGTCTTTATGATAGCCACTTCCCCGCCTTTGCCCTTTATCTCCTTGACCGTGCCCTCGGCCCTCTCCGGGTCGGTGGTGGTTAGCAGTAGTTTGGCTCCTTCCTGGGCGAACCTTACGGCGAAAGCCCGCCCGAGGCCACGGCTGGCTCCGGTGATTATGGCTACCTTGTCCTGTAATACTGGTGACATGTCTACCTCCTTTTATTTTTTGCGATTAAGACCGGCTCGTATTCTATGTATCCCATGTCGTTGGCATGGGAACTCAAACGGTGCCTTTCCGACTAATTATACAACCTTATGCTGGCAAATTTCACGCACTACGCTTGCCTCCCCTTTTGTGTGCAGAGTAGACCGCTCGCTGGTGGCATGTCAACAATCTTCCTCGATGGCACTTTTTAGCGGAATGTTCAAAGTCTTTAGAAAGTCTTTAGATGGAACATTGGCCTCTTCATTCTGGTCGAGAGTTATGTCGGTATTGACCGCCAAACTAGGTAGCAGTATACTCTTATCGCAATTAGAGTATTACTTGAAAGCTGAAAGCATCTGTGGAGGTAAGCCTTCAATATAGTGAAGGGAAGGAAAGACATTAAACTAACAGGAGGTAACAATTATGAAACGAAGAAGTGAATTGTTTAAATGGTTACTTTCAGGAGTGGTGGCACTCACAATGATGGCAATTGCCCTTCCGGGATGTGGCTCGGGAGAGGTAGTTACACCAGGAGAAGAGGGACCAGCAGGAATAGGAGTTCCCGCCGAGGAGGGACCGGAAGGGGCAGCCTCGGTTGTTGCTTACCAGAGAGCGGAGGCTGATGAACTGCGCAGTGAGCTCGGCGCTCTTCTGAACACTGCGGTAGACACAGGTGCGGAGGTAGCAGATTACTGTGACACATTCTGGGAAACCTGGAGAGACGGGACAAAGGAAGAGATGCTCCAGCTTGCTGAGGACCACCCCGGGATGGTTACTAGGGTGGCCGAGGCAAAGGCCGAGCTTAATTATACGCCGCCTATCATTGATGAGGCCGAGGAGTTGGATATCCCCAACTGGTACCAGGACTATTTCAGCAAGAAGGAGCAGGTGGTCGGCTATCTGGCTACCGCTTTCCAACGGGCTGAAGCGTTCCTCGCCGGGGTGGAGCCCATGGTTAGGAACATGTCGGATTTTATTTCTGTCGGGGAAGCGATACTCGACTTCTGGGCGGAAATTATGCCAGAGGTTGGATCGCTTATTGACGAAGAAAGGTATGGCGAGGCAAGGCAGTTGGTGGCTACCTGGACCGCTTCTGCGGATGATATGCAAAGCCTGCTAATCAGGGCGTATGGCCAGGCCGGGGTGCCGGTTCTCCCATGGATGAGCGACAGGTGTGGCTCAGTGGAGGAGGTGCTAATCCTCCTTACCGACTGGCTTGAGGCAAAGGAGGTGGGGAATAGCGCCCGGGTTGAGCAAGTAAAAAATGAGATATTAGACCTCGCCTCTGAAGAACTGGAAATCCTCCGCTCTATACCCTGGGATGAGTCCAACACCTGGTTTGAGGAGAACTTCGGGTCATACATTGACCAGGTCAGAGACAGTCTGGGTCAGGTGACGTCTGTAAATAGTGAGGCGGAGCTGGCATATGAGGCACATTGGGTACCTGGGGAGGGCGGCCCCATCTTTGATATTGCAAAGACGACCGCCACCGATGACGTGCATGAGAAAGTCCTCGTGGAGACTGAGGAATACA
>JAUWYU010000154.1 GCA_030615655.1 Dehalococcoidia bacterium | reverse complement strand
CGGGCGGGTCCTGCGAGGTGTCAACAACCAGGTGAATAATATCGAGGCCGGGGTAAAGCTTTTTCAGGTCATTTAAATCTACGGTTTCAAACCTCTTTTTATTGTTCAGGTAGGCCTGCTCGGTCAGGGCGTTGGAGACGTAGTCTTCTTTAGTCCGCGCCAGAATCCGCCGGATGGATACCTCCTGGGGGCAGTCGGTCTGGAGGATAACGAAGGTTACGCCGTGCCCGGCAGCGATGGCCGCCGCCCGCCGCCGCAGTGCCTGGGTAACGAAGGTGGCATCAAGGATAACGCAATCACCGCCGTTCAGGGTTTCGTCGGCCTGGCGGAACATCTCGTCGTAGACCAGTGTCCGCTTGTCCATACTGGCGGCGACCTTCTCGTCGAAGATGTCTTCGTTTTTCAGCACCTCCAGCCGGATAAGGTCGGTGCGCAGGAGCTTACACTCCTTGATTATAGCGACTTCCTCGGTGGTCTCGGTCTTCCAGGTGCCGGGAAGGCCGCAGGCTATGAGCAGAAAGCCGGGCTTGAGTTCGGCTTCTATGAATTTAGCGAAGGGTTCTCTCATTTTACCACCCTCTTTTTTATTAACCTATTCTATTCCGTAGACCTGCCTGGGTGTAAGGTATTGCGGGAACCTGTACAGTAATGCTAGGCGAACAAGATAGCAAAAATGACAGGCATCAACATACTTATCATCGTGCTTTACCTGGTATTCTTTGGCTAAAAGAGCCGGTCCTCCTTTTACCAATGGGCTGCAGATTGGATGTGAACCAGCATCATAATTTTTAACCAGCTTTGATAGCGGTGTTTTCCATACGTTACCCATGCTTAGTCCCTGACATAGATGAACATTGCCGTAAGAATCAAGGTGGACTCTTGCTGGAAATTCAAGGTCTTCATACGGACATACGGTAAATTCTTCCCATGATTTTTGCGGGAGACCCACAGCTAATTTCTCCACAGCTCTCCCTCTAAACATGGTGCCGCCGCCGATAACCGGCTCTCCCTTATGCTGCTCTTCGCCCGTATCTATGGTGACCGAAGGCTTTTCAATGTGAATTTCGGCGGCGGGAAGGTTCAACTCTAACGCTGCTTTTTGAGCGCGTATGGCCGGATTGTCCTTTTCATTCTCGTAATGATACGGGTCGTTACTTATACGGAAATCGGCAATCCCCAATTCATAGAGAGGTTTCAGCCAGAGCTTAATATCATCCACAGACGTGGCAAAATAAGCATTAGTGACTATACCTACCCGGAATCCCAGATTTCGGGCAATTTTAATACCCTCAAGCATCACGGGATAGAATAGAAACGGCTCGCCTCCTTCAAAGTATATCCACTCTATCGTGCCAATTTTAGTTGCTTCATCAAGGAGCTTCCGTATCTGACTTGAAGTAAAAGTGCCCTGAACACGCGGGCTGCTGTATAAAAAACAATGGTCGCATTCAGCATTACACATATAGGTCAGTAAAAAATGCAATCCCATTAGCATAATACGCCTCCTCTGCATATGTCACTATTTGACTCTTTCATAGAATCATCTCCAGTTCAATCTCGTCACGTAGTGGAATACCTTCGTTGCCGATTAAAGGAATCTCCGGTTTCAACCGGCGCGAGTGTTCAAGTGCATCAGGGTACACTGCCACCAGCAAAAAGCCCCTTTTCTGCCAGAAGCGTAAAGCCACCGTATTATCGTTGGTAGTTATCAGCCACAGGCGTTTACATCCGGCTTCAGTGGCGACATCCTTTACCGCCGCTATCAGAGCCGAGCCGATTCCTATGCCTTCTATAGTGCTATTCAAGCTGGTAATTTCGCAGTCTTTCCCATCCAAATGATATGTCACTACGCCGACCGGTACATTTGCCTGCATTGCCAGGAAGCCAGGCAGCTCGGCGGCCTTATGTATCCTTCCACGCGTTACAATGCTTGTGGAACCCCAGAGTTCTTCCAGCAGGCTGGATACCCAGGTCTTATCCCCCTCATTCGATGGTCTGATTTGAAATGGTTTCATGGGATTTTCCATTGTCAATAATTCTCTATATAAGATTCGGCAAGCTCAAAGTAGCTTTTAGCGATAGCTAAGACCTTAGTCTTTTCCTCGTCCGAGATATACGGGTCATTGTACTGGAGGCAGCCCACCTTACCCCGCACGTAGGCGCGATAACACTTGTAGAAATTAAGCAGCTGCTTTAACTCCTCATCGCGGCTTTTTTCGACATAGGCAGCCACGAAGCCGTCGGAAAGGTCGGAGCGTCCATAGTGGTCTAAGTCCATAGCCAGGAAAGCGACCTCCGAGGCGACATCACAGTAGCGGAAGCGGTCATTGAACTCGATGCAATCATAGATGCAGATGGTATCAGAGAAACAGATATGGGCAGCGTGGAGGTCGCCGTGGCAGTCCCTTATCCGGCCGTCAGCCACCCGCTTTTGGAACAGGGGAGTATTCGTCTTGATAAAGCCATCGTTATAGGCCCTGATGCGCTGAAAAGTTGCCCGGGAAATGATAGTGCCGATATATTTCTCGGTCTGGGTGAAGTTCTCATCGGTGTTCTGAATCACGGCTTTAATGCCGCCGATTTCGTTGATATCGCCGCCGGTCGCTGCATTCTCGTGGAACCCGGCGACTATTGCCGCCACGTCGGCCAGCATTTCCGGCGTTACTTTATTTTTGGTCAGCAGGACATCCATCATGGCTTCATAAGGCAGGCGGCGCATCTTCACGGCGTACTCTTCAATCTGGCCGTCACGGCCAATGGCAATACAGCCGTTGTCCCTGGTTACCGGCACGACACCCAGATAGGTATCGGGGCAGAGCCGCCGGTTGAGTTCAATCTCCTTCTGGCAGTAGAAGAGGCGTTTTTCCAGCGTGGTGTAGTCGAGGAAGCCGAAATCCACCGGCTTCTTTATTTTATAGACGTAATCACCGACCAGAAAAACGTAAGACATCTGGGTCTGCATAAGCTCCACCCTCTGCGGGGGGTCGGGATAAGCCTCGGGGTCAAGCAGGGCTTGAACTAATTCCGGTAGCTCCGACATATACTATCCTTTAACCCACCCCCTTTATCCTATTCCCTTAGAAAGGGAGGGGGAAGAGAATTTGGAAGAGGGCTTCGCCCCTCTTAAACTCCCCCGGGGTATATCAGGAGATTTTTCAACCACCTTCTTCGTATTATACAACGGAAATCATACGGAATGGTCAGGCACTGCTCTCAGCCAGCTACGTAAATCGTCCAGCACCTGGTGGTAGCCAGTCCTGGTTAGCGTCACAAGGTTTACCCGGGGCTGGCGCTTGACGGCATCCGCCCACGGGTTGGCGTGCAGCATAATCGTTCCCAGCACCCTTTTACCGCCACCGATTAAATCCATGACGGTCTCCCGGAAATCACTGGAAAATAGCTCCATTTTACCGATTTCATCAACGACCACCAAGTCACACTGCCCGGCGGCCTGGCGCAGGGCCGGGACACCGATTCTATCCAAGGCATCAATATCGACCCCGTATTTGCCTACCTGGAATCGCTTACTGAAATCGGTGTGGGCCAGGATAGCCTCGCGGCCGTCAAGGGTGACCAGCTTGAAGCCGAGCCTTGTGCCCTGACTTCGTATTTCCTCGGTATAGAACCCGCCGGCCTTTACCTGGAACTCAGCCAACGCCTGCTTGATGAGGCTGGTCTTGCCCGTCCCGGGCTTGCCGGTGAGCAGGTAAACTGGCTTCATTGGCGGCACCCACCAACCTGTAGATTACTGGCGCAGGTGTGTGAAAACAACTGCGTTGTGTTTAACCGGGAGAGTAGAACGTGCTATTTTACAGCCTGGGGCTGTG
>JAUWYU010000057.1 GCA_030615655.1 Dehalococcoidia bacterium | reverse complement strand
GAGAAAAGCTCCCTGGTCTGTATCCCGAAAGGTCTGAAGCACTGCCCCTGGAAGTTCCTGGACATTAAAAAACCCACGTTAGTCTTCACCGCGGGGCCCTCGGCCATGTATTCGGGGTCGCATAAAAAAGACAGTTGAATCCCTTAAAACCGGTGTAAATTCTAAGGCCTGCCGTTCGAATGGCAGGCCTTACTTTTATTAATATTTCTATCCCTTTATCGGCTCCAGCCCCGCTTCCATCCTGGCGTCATTGATATGTATCAGCACCGCTTCTTCCAGCGTCATGCAGGTAAACCCGAAGTCCTCTATAGCCCTCTTCATGCTCACCCTCCACGGTAGACCGAATTTACCGCTGGGGTCCATCATCGGCTGGCTCCCGAAGGTGATTTTTGCATCCGGTATATATTTACGCACTACCTCTGCCATATCCTTCAGACTGGTGGCGGGTCCGCCCACGTTATAGACCGGGTGCGGCGAAGAAGGGGCTTTTATCAGAATTTTGGTGAATTCAGCGAGGTCGTCCGCGGAGACCAGCGAAGAAAGACCGTTGCCGTCCCCTTCCATGGAGAAAGGTTTGCCGACAGCCGCCATCGAGGGCATGTCCGACCAGAACTGCGCCGGCGACCTTCCGCCGTGCCCGTAACCGATGGTAGGTCTCACCCCTGTGAACTTCATGCCGAACTGCTCGGCATATTGCCCCGCCATTATCTCGGCGTACAGTTTACAAACGGCGTAAGAGTGCGTGGGATTTGTCTGGTCGTCTTCGGTAACCTCCCTGTCTCCGTACATGCTCTGCGGACCGTACACAGTCTCCGAGCTGGCATAGACCACGCGCTCCACCCCCATGGTTTTAGCGGCCTCGAAGGAGTTACTCATACCGAGTACGTTAACACTGGTGAGAAGTCGCGGGTCGACCTGAACATTACCGCCCACCATGATAAAAGCCCAGTTAATTACCCTGTCGATGGCGTACAGCTTCATGGCGTTCAAAATGTCTTCAAGCCGGGAGACGTCGCCTCGAATAAAACGGAACTTGCTGGTATTTTTTTCAATCGATTTCATGAACCACTCCTGCGGAGGAGCTAGGTCCATTGATACCACACTGGAAATATCTGCATCCTCAAGCAGGTGAATAATTGTCTTGCGTCCGAAAAGCCCGCTGCCTCCCGTAACCAGTACGTTCATGGCTAACCTCCTGATTGGTGTCTAGAGCTCCATCTGTTTCAGGTCATCGGCAACTTTCAATTTTGGCTCCGTCAAGGCCTGGATTTCTTCTACCTCCCAGTCGGGTGCCCTTTCTTTAAGCACCAGGCCGTCAGGGGTCACCTCGATGACGGAGATATCGGTTATTATCAAATTCACACAGCGGGGAGCCGTAAGCGGATAGGTACACTGCTTGAGAATCTTCGGTTCGCCGGTTTTCGTGGTGTGAGTCAAAACTACAATCAGGTGATACGCGCCGAATGCCAGGTCCATAGCGCCGCCGATATTACCCACCCTCCCGACTGCAGTTGCCCAGTTGGCAAGGTCTCCCTTCTCCGATACCTGCAAACCCCCGAGGATACACAGGTCGATATGTCTGCCCCTTATCATGGAAAAGGAGTCGGCATGGTCAAAAAAGCACATACCTGGCTTGGGTGTGGCAAAAGTTCCCGTAGCGTTTACCAGGTGGAAGTCCTCCTCCTCTTCAGAGGTAGGCGTAGGCCCATAGCCGAGGCAGCCGTTTTCAGCATGAAAGATAACCTCTTTGTCCTCCGGAATAAAATTGGCGGCGAGCGTTGGAATGCCGAATCCCAGGTTGACTATCATCCCGTCTTTAAACTCTCGAGACGCTCTGAGAGCCATAGTCTGCTCATCCAGCCGTTCTTTCATCTCAGGCTCCTTTCACGCTATTCTGTCTGACCGCTACCCGGTCGACATAAATACCCGGGGTGACAATTACCTCCGGGTCCAGCTCGCCGAGCGGCACCAGCTCGTCTACCTCGGCTATCGTAACTTTAGCGGCGCCGGCCATTACCGGATTAAAGTTCCTGGACGTCCCCTGGTACACTAAATTGCCATACCTGTCGGCTTTGTAGGCGCGTATCAGGGCGAAATCGGCTTTAAGAGGGTATTCAAGTACATTGTTTCTGCCGTCAATCACTCGTGTCTCTTTACCCTCTTCAAAAATGGTACCGGCACCGGTAGGTATAAAAAAAGCAGCGACCCCGGCCTTCGCCGCTCTGATTCTTTCAGCTAGTGTGCCCTGCGGAATCATTTCGACTTCTAGCTCACCCGCGTCTAATTTCTCATGCAGAGGGGCCGTCATTCCGGGCCTGGACATTCCAGGGAAAGCGCAGATAGCTTTGCTCACCTGCCCGGTTTGTATCAGGAGCCCTCCATCATCGTAATCAGGAGGGGTTTTTCTGAAAGCCCTGGTTCCTGGTGCTGGCCGGCCATACCCCGGTGTGTTAGCCACGAGAGTCAGGTTTCGGGCACCCTGTTTAACCAGTGCCCGGAGAAGGTTGCTGGGAGTGCCGTTGGCCGGTCCGAAACCGCCCATAAGGATAATCGCGCCATCGAAGATATCGGCAACCGCCTCGTCAAAACTCTTGACTACCTTGTTTATGCTCACCGCGCCCTCCTTATTCCTGTTTCATGCAGAATCCGGCGTGTTGAAGCCAATCTTACTCTGTAAGCTGGTTAAAAGAGTGTCAGTCCCTCTGCCCTAAAATGGTAATGCTGCCGACGCCGCTCCCCGGATTCAGCCCGAAGTTATGGGTCAGTCCGAGGGTAGGATTCTTCCGCTGGCGCGGGCCGGCCTTACCCTGCATCTGCTTGTATATCTCGTATATCATCCGTAGCCCGCTGGCGCCTATGGGGTGCCCGAAACTCTTCAGTCCTCCGTCGGGATTAACGGCTAACTCTCCGTCCAGTTGAAAAGTACCGGCCTTAACATATTCCGGGGCCTTCCCTCGCGGGCAGAATCCCAGGTCCTCCATTATTACCAGCTCGGTAATACTGAAGCAATCATGCACCTCGGCAAGGTCTATCTCCTTGAAAGGTTCCTTTATTCCCGCCATGTCATACGCCTGCTTGCCGGCGCGTACTGTTTCCTCCATATGTACCATGTCGTAGCCTGGCTGTAGATATCCCTGTCGGGCGCCAACCGCCAGTCCCAGTCCTTTGACCAGTACATAATCATCCCGGAAATTCTTGGCCAGGTCGGCCCGGGTCAGAATCGCTGCGGCTGAACCGTCACTCACACCGCAGGCATCATAGAGTCCCAGTGGCCAGCATATTATGGGGGCATTTATCGCTTGCTCCTCCGTTATGTCCCTCTGGAAATGAGCCTTCGGGTTCAGCGAGCCGTTGTGATGGTTCTTTACCGAGATTTTTGCCAGAATCCGCTTGAATTCCTCGTAGCTCAGACCGTAGTGGTTCATATATCTGTTGGCCATCCTGGCGAAAAACATGGTCGCCGACATCCCCCACTCTAGTGTGCCGTTTCCCCCCGCGCCGGTTACCGTTCCCAGACCGCCCATGCCCTGGTCTTTCAATTTTTCGACTCCGATAGCCAGGACTGTATCGTAAGCGCCGGATGCAATACCGAAACAGGCATTTCTCACGGCTTCGGTGGCAGTAGCACACAGGTTTTCTACTCTGGTGATTGGAATATAGTCGAGCTTGAGGGCAGTAGCCAGGGGTTCTGCGGTTCCGATACGGGTAGTGCCGAACCAGGCTGCCTGAATGTCTTTCGACTCTATCCCGGCATCCTCAAAGGCTTCATATGTGGCATCCACCAGCATGTCTTCAGCGCTTTTCTCCCAGTTCTCGCCAAATTTGGTACATCCCATGCCGACTATGGCAACTTTGTCCTTAATGCTCTCCATCTATCCTGTCTCCTTCTCCAGCCAGCTATCCCTGGGCGGCATACATCTCCAGGAGTAATTGTGGATACCCCCGCCGGCGCCGAGCGTTCTGAAGCTCATCTCGACGTCCATACCTACCTTTACCTCCTCGGCTTCCATGTCGGTCATGCCAAAAATGGCTCTGCCTCCGCCCTCAAAATCAACCATCGTGTCCACCATCGGTCGCGCAAAGGCCGGAATATCACCGCCGTATTTCAGCGTAAAGGTAAATACCTTTCCCTTTTTGTCGGAGAACCGGACAGGCTCGAAGTCATCCTTGGCCTGGCAGTTGGTACACACTCTCTGCGGCGGGTATTGAAGGGTCCCGCAGACACGGCATTTCACGCCGCGCAGCGCGTAAATGGCATCGCGCTCCCGGTGGATGACCGATGCCGACGCTCCCCCGGGCTTCTCCGGGTCGGACGCCGCGAACTCGCGGAAGGCGAGGTATTCATCATAGCTGCGCATTATCATTTTAGAGGACAGGTTACGTTTCATTCCCCGCCTGCCTCTGATACCGGCTATTTTATCGGTTACCTCCAGAAGGAAAACATCGGCCCCGTCGCCGTAGCTGGCAAGGAGTATCTTTTCCCCTGGAGCGGTATCTTCCAGGGCGGCTACCAGCATCATTAAACTGAATGCGGTTCCGGTGTTTCCCATCTTGTCGAAAAAAGGCTCCTGAATCTGCTCTGGCTGGAATCCCAGTTGACTTCCCACCTGGCGGTGTCTTCGAAGGTCGGGTGCGTAGAAAACAGCCTTGTTTATGTCTTCTGTAGTAATGCCGCACTTCTCCAGAAAGCTGCCAACAGCTTTGGGAAGTATTTTGAGGTATCCCTCTTCATAGACGAACCGGTCTTCCCAGGAACGGACATATTTCCCCCCGTTAGCCCGCCACACATCTAGCAGCTCATTGGAGATGGAGTAACTTCCTTCGATTGTGGCAATTACATCCGTATTTCCTATGAGCAGGGCGGCGGCACCGTCTCCCAGATTGTTGTCCATGCCTCCCCGCGGTGCGCCCATCCGGAGGTCGGAGGCCGTCACCAGCAGTCGTTTGGCGGTGCCCGCTTTGATTGTGTCTGTTGCCATCCTGAGAGCCCCGGTTCCTGACCTCAATGAATCCGTCAAATCTGCGGTAAGAATATCGGTGCGGAGGTCCGCCGCCCATGCCGCCGTCGTTGCGGCTAGCTTCTCCCCATAGGGCGTTGTCGTTGACGCAAAATACAGACCGTCAACTGTCCTGCGGTCGATATCTCCTAAGCAGTCGGTTGCGGCCGCTACTGCCATAGTCAGGCTATCTTCGTCCCAGTTCGCCACCGCTTTCTCACCGGGAAGATTCCATCCCTCGGTGCCTGGGCCCAGCCTGCGTAAAGGTACGTACGCCCCGTACGACACAATGCCTGCCATAATCAAACTATCCTTTCTCAAAACCAAAATGTGATTATTTCTATCGGCTATAAGAGATGGTATTTGAGATATTTTGAATCGTTGATATGCCTCTTTTTATCAGTTTTGCGATTCTAAAGATTCATTGACCTCAATAATAACATCTCCTACTTTCCGAGGTCGTGTTACCTTTACCACGGAAGATGCCATCAGGAGCTTTACAAACGTTGAATGACCGTAAGAGCGATAATCAAAACTTGGATCTAATCTTTGTATTGTCGAATGTAGTTTACTCCCCAATACTCTTCCGTTTTCGTCTTCTGATGCTCGGAAACCACGTAATATTAACTCATCTACAGGAGATACTTCCGGTATTTGTGATGGTACATCGAAATCAGCTTGATCTAAGAAGAAATAGCGGTCACAGGCTCTTACCAAATTACTGGACTTAGTCTCTTTTCTCCCTGCTCCAATTACTACCTTACCAGCTGACCTTAGTTTATTGATTAGGGGAACGAAATCTGTATCCGATGAAACAATTACAAAAGTATCAACTGTTGATTGAAACAATAATTCGGTCGCATCAATTGTCATACGTATATCACTTGAGTTTTTACCACTCTTAGTAGATCGATATATGAGAACTGGTTCAATACCAAGTTCAAATAATTGCTCTCGTGGAGCCTTCGAGCTTGACCAATCGGCGTAGGCTCTTTTTATGATTATTCGTCCGATATTTGATAGAGCATCGAAAAGCCTCTGTATTGTATTCAGACCAACATTTTCGAAGTCAATCAAAACAGCAATCTGGCTTTCGGTTGTCGCCTTTTCTATTCCCATGATATCACCTCGCTTAATTAAAGTTGGTTCCGGCATCGCAGTTAATTGTCTGCCCCGTAATGCCGCTGGATTGTTCCGAAGCCAGAAACACCGCTAATGCCGCTACTTCCTCGGGCTTCACCATCCTGCCGAGGGCCGCTCGTGCGTTAGAATTCTTTACTACTTCCTCGTAACTGATGCCCAGATTCTCGCTCATGATGCCGAACACCCGCTCAATACGTTCCCCCTCTACCGCCCCGGGAGCGATACTGTTTACCCGGATGCCGTATTTGCCCACCTCCGAGGCCAGGCTTTGGGTTAAACCAATGATGGCAAACTTGGAGGAACTATAGGCGCTTCTTGTGGGAAATCCTTTTCTTCCGGCCGCGGATGACAGGTTAATGATAACACCGCTGCGGCGAGGAATCATGCTTTTTTCAAGAACATACCTGGCGCAGAGCATGGTTCCGGTGAGGTTTACTGCCAGCAGTTCGTTCCATCCTTCAAGGTCCATGTCGGCGACATTGTCTATAGGGCCTTCTATACCTGAGTTATTCACCAGCACATCGACCTTACCGAACTTCTCCAGGGTTCTATCGACCACGTTCAGTGGCGACTCGGCCTTAGAGAGGTCGGTGACCACAACGAGGCTCTTCCTGCCGATTGCCTCTATTTCCGCAGCCACCTCCTTTAGGGACGACTCGGTTCTGGCTGCCACCACCACGTCAGCTCCTTCGCTCGCAAAAGCCAGAGAAATGGCTCTGCCAATCCCCTTACCGCCGCCGGTGACAATCGCTACCTTGCCTTCCAACTGCATAACAAACTCCTCCCTACTTCATCCTGCCCTCTGGAGACACGGGCTTCAGAATACGTTTACCTGAAGTAGGCATAATTACCAGGGTCATAACGGGTCTCTTAACATTCCTCCAGGTTTGTGGGAAATGCGCTACTCCCGGCGGTATGTATATGCTCGATGAGGTGTTAAATACAATCTTTTCCAGGTTCTCTCCCTCACCCACCCAGAACTCGATTTCCGCTCCCAGGTCTCTCGGATTTTTCGGGTCTGTTCCCAGGAAAAGAAATATCTCCTCGTAGTCGTGTTTGTGCGGATTGACGAAACTGCCATCCCCGATTGTCATGTCTCCCGATACAATGCCGTACTCGACGATTGAATTGGCTTCTTTGACAAAGTCCTTGGAAAATATCACCATTGGTCCTGTATCTACCGGACTCCTTAAAGGTATCTCATCGGTTTCCGGCACCTCGTCAGTATAGTCCGCTTTGACGATCGCCGGTTTTCTTACGACATATTTCTCATACTTCGATTCTACCATTGGCTGCCCTCCTTCTTTCTGATTATTGCCGTTTGAATTACTATATTGACAAACGCATTAGCTTTATGGCGTTATCCTTGTATATCTTCTTCTTGTCATCTTCGGTGATACCCATTTGTTCTATCGCGCTTATTGTCTGTCTATAATTCCTGTCGCCGTGCTCGATGTCACCGAGTGGAAAATCTATTCCAAATAATATATGGTCGGCTCCAAAGAAGGTATGACCGCACATTAATGCCGTAGGGTTGCCGTAAATGGCGGTATCGGCATAAAACATCCTGAAATAGTCAATCGCCTCTCTTTTTAAATTTAGCTCCCCTCCCCAATCTCTACCAATCTGCGTGAACTGCCTTATCCTTTCCGCATAGAACGGGACCATGCCGCCTAAATGATGCGTGAGAATCTTCAGGTTGGGGTATTTCTCCATAATCCCGCTGAATACCAGACGCGCCATAGCGGCTGTGGTATCATACAGCCAGCCGAAAAGACTGAACATATTGTACTTGGATGTTTTTTCGGTCAAAAAGTCCGGGTGGTCAACCCTTCTCATCGGGTGAATGACTATCGGCAGGTCATACTGGGACATCTTTTCGTAAAGCGGCAGGAACTCCGGTGCATCAAGCGGCTTCTCATCTATGGGTGTGTGTAGATAGACGCCCTGAAACTTCAAATCTTTTATCGCCCTGTCTGTCTCTTCCAGCGCCGCGTCGATGTTGTTCATCGCCAGAGTGGCTAAAGCCCCCACGAACCTGTCGGGGTACTTGGCGACCAGTTCGGCCATTTCATCGTCGGCCAGCCTCGCCAGCTCGGCTGCTTTGGCTGGCCCGGCAACATGTTCCACGGGAATCCGCCCCAGTGTTAATACCTGCCTGAGGGGTTCGTATTTATCCATTATCCGGAACCTGCGCTCCAGGTCGTATAGCGGTGGACTGGGAAGAATCTGGCGGTCATGCATTTCCGGGGCCACCTTATAGAGGGCTTCCCTGTATTTTGGTGGGACGATGTGGGCATAGGCGTCTATCTTCAGCGAATCTGGCTGCTTCATATCCTTTCCTCCTCTTAATTTCGTTATTTATAGATGCAGATTACAGTCTCTT